>NZ_JARGEJ010000150.1:0-826 GCF_029211245.1 Robertmurraya sp. DFI.2.37
GGAAGCAAAAATCAACAGTCTGGAGCAACGTGTATCCTATCTTGAACGGCAGTTGTACGGTAAGAAGGCGGAAAAGTTCATAAAGCCTGACGCCCAGGACCGCTGGCTGGATTTTGAAGGCTTTGACATGCTTCCCCAGGAGGCTGAAGCCGCAGAAGAAGCAGAAAAGGAGTTGAAGGCTACCAGAGAAGCGATCATCGCCCGTAAAAAAGCGGGGAAGCAGCATCCTGCGAGAAAATCCCTTCCGGAGAATCTTGAGCGTGAGGTGGTCCATATATATCCCGAAGGGTATAATCCGGAAGAGTGGACGCTCCTTCCCGGAGAGGAAGTGACCGAGATCCTTATGCACGAGCCCGAGAAGTTCTATATCCGCAGGATAGTGCGCCATACAGCCAAACGGAAGGGTACAAACGAGTTCAAGACCGGCCCGCTTCCCGTCATGCCAATAGCAAAGAGCTATGCCTCTGCCTCATTGCTGGCAGACATGATGATAGGGAAATATGTGGATCACATACCGTTCCACAGGCAACTGGAACAGTTCAAACGTGTGGGGGTACATCTCCCCGCGTCAACGGTCAACGACTGGTTCAAGGATGTGGCGGATTTGCTAAGGCCCCTTTACTTCCGATTATGGGAGCTGGTGATGCAGACTGACTACATACAGTCGGATGAAACGACAATCCCCGTGATGAATGACGAGAGACACAAGACGGTCAAAGGTTATATCTGGCTTGTGCGCAGTGTCATGACCGGACGTCAGTTCTTTTACTATGACAAGGGTTCCCGAAGTGGAAAGGTGGTGCTGAAACTCTTCGGCAAGTTCCGG
>NZ_JARGEJ010000151.1:0-802 GCF_029211245.1 Robertmurraya sp. DFI.2.37
CATGAGCATATAAAACCTAAGTGAATAGCCTGTAGGCAGCGCAAGAGCCTTGTTTAGTTCAAATTCCCTATATCCTTTTGCGAATTTGGTAAACACGTCCCAAAGGTCATTAGATACACGAAATGTTATAATACCGGTATGCTTTTTGTATTTCGGGTTAGATATAAATCCACATTTCCACCATTCCTCATCATCTTCGTAAGTGAAAAAACGTCCAGCCAGTGAATCGAGTGCAGCTATGATTTCGTTGTAGTCACGTCCGGAAAAAATAATGTCAGACACATGCATTTGCGCATCAACATCCCAAAGTCCATGCTCAAATTTGCGTTTCGTGCCTGCATAATCTTTCAGCTTTACTCCCTTTAGTTCAGCCTGGCAGGCTTCCAGTATGCGAAGAACTATTCTTTGTTCGTGTATGGACATGTCTTGCTGTTTGGACCATGTATATACCCATGATACAACTACGTCTTTATTTTTGGTAATAGGTAGCTTCTTTTTCATAACTATTTGATTTGCTGCAAAGATATAAAATACCTACATATAAACAAAAAAAGAAGGGTAAAACTCCCAAAGTGTAGGGAAACACATGTTTTAATCCCTTTATTTATCGGTGTTTCCGCAAAAGTGATAGAGCATATTACAGACGATGCTTATAACAGACAAGGGGAATTTAAAGGGAAAAAGGCTGAAAATCAACTCGAAAAGAGGGGAAAAAGCAAAGCAACACCAACCAACGGGCGGTAGGCTTGAATATGGCTTTTAATGGCGTGTACACAAATAGGTACACAAATAATTTGGAGGT
>NZ_JARGEJ010000153.1:0-780 GCF_029211245.1 Robertmurraya sp. DFI.2.37
TCCTCACGTACCTATTATGTACGCTCCGGTGCTCGTTCGGTCGCTTCCTTGATCTGCTTGCTTCTCGAAACCCTCTTGTTCGGTTTTCAATACACCAACACAACTTTGTGTGATTTCTTGAAACCCTTGCGGTTTACTCTATAAATAAATCAATAGAGAGAAAAACTAAAATGGCGATTACTCGGTAATTTCTTGGTTCTTCTTCATTTTCATTATCTAGTTTTCAAGGTACAATGTTGCAATCTGAAGATTGCATATGACTTAATTTAAAAAATTCGCTTTTAAAAAGAGAATGGAGAACCCATTTTCACTTCTTTTGCGAAAAATTAAGGAAGAATATTTTTACTTCACTTCGTTACGTAAAAAATTCTTGGTGGAGCCTAGCGGGATCGAACCGCTGACCTCCTGCGTGCAAGGCAGGCGCTCTCCCAGCTGAGCTAAGGCCCCATTATAATAGGATGGTGGGCCTAAATGGACTCGAACCATCGACCTCACGCTTATCAGGCGTGCGCTCTAACCAGCTGAGCTATAGGCCCATATAATGAGAAATATCGTATTTAATTAGAGAGATTACACTCTCAAAACTAAACAAATCATATCGTCAACGAGGTTTTTGATTGCTCAAAATAACCTCTATCTGTTGAAGCATCTAATGCTTCCTCATATTCCTTAGAAAGGAGGTGATCCAGCCGCACCTTCCGATACGGCTACCTTGTTACGACTTCACCCCAATCATCTGTCCCACCTTAGGCGGCTGGCTCCAAAAGGTTACCCCACCGA
>NZ_JARGEJ010000154.1:0-755 GCF_029211245.1 Robertmurraya sp. DFI.2.37
TTATAGAAAAGAAAACCCTGGGCTATGCCTAGGGTTCCAAAAAGCTTACAGCGTGGTATTAAAAAAACTTCCTCATGGTGCTAAAATATTTTTGGTTCGCCAACCGAAAATAAATAGCCAGGAGGAAGTCCTTATGTCAAAAGACAATAATAGTTTAGCACACACAACTTGGAATTGTAAGTATCACATAGTATTTGCGCCAAAATATAGAAGACAAGTTATTTACGGGAAAATAAAGAAAGATATTGGACAAATCTTGCGTACTTTGTGTGAGAGGAAAGGTGTGGAGATAATAGAAGCGACAGCGTGTAAGGATCATATACATATGTTAGTGAGTATCCCGCCAAAATTAAGTGTATCAGCATTCGTAGGATATCTAAAAGGAAAAAGTAGCTTGATGATATTCGATCGACATGCGCAACTGAAATATAAGTATGGAAATCGAAAATTTTGGTGTACAGGATATTATGTGGATACGGTAGGGAGAAATAAGAAGGTAATAGAAGAATATATACGTAATCAAATACAAGATGATATAGTCGCAGAACAATTAACGATGATGGAATATATCGATCCATTCACAGGAGAAGAAGTGAAGAAAAAGAAAAGGAAAAATTAAGGGGAGAAGGCCTTTGAGGTCTGGCCAGTAGAAGTAGTACAATTGGCGAACCTTTCAGTAGCCCTTTAGGGTTTGGTCAGTAACAAAGGCTTTCAGCCGCAGAGAAAACCACCCGTTCTCACGGGTGGTACTTATT
>NZ_JARGEJ010000155.1:0-696 GCF_029211245.1 Robertmurraya sp. DFI.2.37
CTGCATGAGCTTGTTATGGAAGACATGCCCAAAGAGGCACAGGTAATATTACCTGAATTGGAGACACTGGACTTCATCAGACAGGGAAGAAACCTGGTCCTGTATGGAAATCCGGGAACGGGAAAGTCGCATATTGCTACGGCTTTAGGAATAAAGGCCTGCCAACAGGACTTTACCGTATTGTTTACTTCAGTGCCGGTCCTGCTTACCCAGATAAGGGAGGCTAAATCAGCAAAGACACTGAGGACGCTACAATTAAGGTTTGAAAAATACGATCTGGTCTTCTGTTATGAGTTCGGATATGTCAGTTGTGACAAGGAAGGAGGAGAACTGCTTTTTAACCACCTGTCGTTAAGAGCCGGAAAAAAGGCTACAATCATTACTACTAATTTGGCTTTTAACAGATGGAATGAAATCATAAAGGACAAGGTGCTTGTGGCGGCAATGGTTGACAGGCTTACACATAAAGCTTATCTGGTTAATATGACCGGACTGTCTTATAGGCTTAAGGAAACACAAAAAATGAGACAAGATAAATGAATATTTTAAACTTATAGTAATTTTGTAACAAGTTATGGATGGAGCTCTTTTCAATTAGAATACAGCGCACTTTTCAATTAGTATCTACATGTGATGAGGATAATCAATATCGTTATGGTTTTGAAGCTGACAATTCATCGGTACATTCGGAATGGC
>NZ_JARGEJ010000156.1:0-691 GCF_029211245.1 Robertmurraya sp. DFI.2.37
ACCCCACAGTCAGACGGCTCAATCTTGTGCATATGGTCTTTGATTTTAATACCTTCCAACCATCGTTGGGCAAATTCGATAAGACGATATATGATACGCTTTTCGTAAGGACTGAAATCGTATTTGGCACATGTCCATATATAGGACTGGAATACGGCTTTGTTTGGTAGGTTTTCGCTCATAGGTATTCTTTTAGATTGTTGCGTATGGGTCAAGTTCCTTAATCCGCTTACACAAATAATCGAAGCGTTTCTTAGTAAGCGGTGTGAGTGTATCGAGGTTCTCGCCATCAAAATCCTCTCCAAAGATAATGTCGTCCACCCCTATTCCATGATTGTAGTTCTCACGCACACAATCACGCAGAATCCAAAGGTTGCGCAGATTTACCCAGTCTGCCGTTTTATTCTTGATTCTGCTAAACAGCACAGCGGCTGTGTATAGGTAGTGTCCGCAATGGTTGTAGTCATGCAGCACCAGTTTCCCTTGATAGTATATGTCGAAGTCTTTATTTTCTTCATCTTCCTTTGTGTCGCAGTAGAAGAACGGAATATCTTTCAGACCGTCCCAATCAATGTAAGTAGTTGGTTTCATAAGTGTGCTTTTATGGTTTTCTGCAAAGATACAAATTAAGTACGAGTTTAACAAATAGAACTCGTACTGTTTATTCTTTATCTCGTACTTGATGGGGGTG
>NZ_JARGEJ010000157.1:0-683 GCF_029211245.1 Robertmurraya sp. DFI.2.37
TTTGGGTATTGTCCGTGGAATCAACGGCAAGGCCTTCTATATACCGGCCACTTCAAAAATCTATCTCAACAATCCGGAGATATTCCAGTTTGAAAGACTCATGGTACATGAGAACCGTAACGGAATAAAGCTGCATGACTATGTAGGCAGACTGATGGAAGTATTCGGTGAGAATGCAAGCGTAGCCTTCTGTTACCTTCTTGCCACCCTCTTCCGTGACATCATATTCAGACGCACCCGTCACTTTCCCATTCTGAACCTTTTCGGTGAGAAAGGAACCGGTAAGACAACCCTGGCCACTTCCCTCCAGTCCTTTTTCCTGCACGGAGTAGATCCGCCCAACCTCGGTGTAACTTCCGTACCGGCCATGAACGACCGTGTATCACAGGCTGTCAATACACTTGCAGTGCTTGATGAATACAAGAACGACCTCGACATCCGCAAGATAGCCTACTTGAAAGGACTCTGGGGCGGTGGCGGCCAGACCAAGAAGAATACGAATACGGACGGGATGGCAGCCCAGACCATTGTTACAACAGGTGTAGCCCTTTGCGGCCAGGACAAGCCGACACAGGATATGGCACTCTATACCCGTGTCATCTTCCTTGCCTTTTCAAAGACATCATTCAACCAGAATGAGAAAAGGGCTTACGAAGACCTTGTATCAGTCTGCAACATGGGAC
>NZ_JARGEJ010000158.1:0-657 GCF_029211245.1 Robertmurraya sp. DFI.2.37
TATTCATATAATATGTAGAATATTAAATTGCAAAAAGGAGAGAATTTTTTACTTTTATGACAAAAAAATACCCCATCTAAAAGAGGGGGGTGATGTTATGCCAAGGCTAGTTTTTTTCTATTTGCTTCGAAAGTAAATCGGTCCTTTAATATAGAATTGATTTGTCTAGTGCTATTAATAAAATTTAAATTACTACGCACATAATCAAAACTATAATCTTCAAGTAATTCAATAAAAGCTGAATTTACAAATGAAGAGTTTAAACTTGTAATTCCACTAAATGAAATGGTAACCTTTTGATTCTTACTAAATTTTTCTTTTATTAGAGCGTAGATTATTTTGCCATCATCATTGGAGTAACATTTTTCTACATGGTCTAATACATTTATTAAAACCATTCAAAATCCTCCTCCTCATTTTCTATATTGAATATATTTTGTGTATTAAGAACTATTTCGATAAATGTACCGGGGTAAAACCCTTTAGCAGCATAAGAATGAGTATTTATTTCATTATTACCATATGTACAGTCTATTATACCCTTATTTGAATGTATATGAATAGTACCTTTATTATCTGTTAAAACAGATGTCAAAATATTGTTTAAACCAGCACCGCGATTTCCTGGTGTTGATTCTGTAGAAAATCCATTTTCAA
>NZ_JARGEJ010000159.1:0-650 GCF_029211245.1 Robertmurraya sp. DFI.2.37
TGTCTCCCTGCAACTCCCGCTTACAATCTGTAACTAAGTCTTACAATCTGTAAGTCAGTTTTACAAAGCAGGATGGATGACGACAACGATATGTATGTAAATTTTACTCTACCGAACCAGAATCGGGAACGTACCGTTGGTACGCTTTCTCGGTTCTTTTTTCTTGCCTACATTCGATCCGCTCCTGGCTTTTTTCTCGCTTTTTATCCTGTCTTTCCTCAAACCTTACATCTATTATCTTTCCTTACCTAAATCCTTACATCTATTATCCTGCTTAGATTTCGGGCTTCTCCTCTGGCATTTCCCCTGGCTTTTTCTTTTCCCTTTCTGGCTCTTCTTCCTGCTTTGAAGACCTTCGGTCTTCTCGATAAAATAGGCGTGGAAAAGGGTGAATAAAAGCGTGAAAAAGGCTTGAAATGGCTCTGTCCTTTCTCCTTCTTCCTTATCTCTACTCTGTAAAACTTAGTTTCATTTTCAGATATTTTGAAGCGATTATTTTACCTAATTTCTGTAAGAAATTGCGATTTTCTTTGTAAAACTTAGTTCCATAGTAGAGGCAAGGTTTAAGGGGTGAAAGAGGGCGTGAGGTCAAGTGGGAGAAGGGATTGAGGGGATGTAGGAGCTTTGTAAGGGAGAGTTCCAAGGGCATA
>NZ_JARGEJ010000016.1:0-96052 GCF_029211245.1 Robertmurraya sp. DFI.2.37
TTCCCTGGTCCGAATGAATAAAGGCATCTTTATGCAATGTAACTTTCTTGTTGTTCATCAATTTCTGGATCGTCTTCGTAGCGATATCTAAAGTAATACGGTCAGAAACATGATAAGCTAGGATTTCATTAGTGGAAGCATCTTTTACGGTTGACAAATAAGCCATACTATTTCCGTTATATGGCAAATATGTAATATCCGTTAATAAAACTTTCCCTGGTATACCCTGCTTAAACTCTCTGTTTAACTTATTGGCTACGACTTGATGCTCCTTTGTTGCTTTAGCGATTTTTTTATAAGGATTTGCCTTTCTATGAGGACAGACTATTCCGTATTTCCTCATGATTCTTTGTATCTTTTTACGACTAAATATGATGTTATAATCATTCTCCAAAATCATTTTGATGGATCGGGACCCTTTCTTATATCCCCGTCGATTAAAGGCCTTTAGTATGATTTCTTTCGCTTCAAAGTCCAATTGTTCTCTGGCTTCACGGACAGTAGATGCTTTAAGGAAGCTGTAGTATCCAGAACGAGAAACCTCTAGAAGATCACAAAAATACTTGGTCATACGCTTAAAACCACTTTGTTCAATGGTCTCAGAAATCAATTGAAATACTCTACTCGGTTCTAGGTTTTCGCTTGCGTTTAGCAGCCTCCTTTCTGTCACTTCGAGCTTTTTTAATAACTCTACTTGCCCCTCCAGTAGCTTAATTCTAGCTTCTTGCCTTTCAATCACTTCAGAAGAGGTAAGTTCCCGTTTTAATGGTCTACCAGAACTTGATTTTCTTGAATCTGTAAGTCCAATTAACCCTTCCTTTTCATAGGCTTTCTTCCACCTGTAGGCAGACTGTTCAATTCGTTTCATTCCTATAACGTCCACATCAAAGCCGTTTTCAATGAAGATCTGCCGAGGGAGTTTGCCCCCCAAATACTCGTCCATAAATTTATTCTTAAATGAATCTGTATATGTAATAGATCTCTCGCTAACACTTTGTACGTTTGGATTCTTTTGAAGCATTTTTACCTCTGTAGTTGAAAATGTTATTTTACTCATGTTGTCCCCTAGTTCTTATTTAGTAAGTTTAAGTATATAAAAAAATACCTATAGATAAAACACTCTTTTTCAAGTGTCCTAACTATAGGTACCATATTAATAGGAGGCTTCACTTTTTATTTTCTTGAACGAAATGTGCTGCATTCATCCCAGCCAGTCTCCCTGTTACGAGAGCAGAGGTAATGTTGTAGCCACCAGTGTAGCCATGGATATCGAGAATTTCCCCACAGAAGTAGAGTCCATTCCTTTTCTTTGATGCCATCGTCTGCGGCTCGATCTCTTTTATGGACACTCCTCCGCCAGTAACGAAGGCTTTTTCCAAAGGAAGCGTCCCGTTTACTTTAAATTGAAATTGTTTACAGCTACGTGTGAATGCACGGAGTTTATCAGAAGAAAGATTGGCCCCTTGGATGGCTGGATCAATTTCATTATAGGCGAGAAGGAAAAGTAAATAACGTTCAGGGAGCAAACCTTTTAAAATATTTTTCACACTTTTTTTTGGTTCCGTTTTGATTAATTTCTGCCATTCTTGAAAAAGAAGCTCTTCTTTTTTATCTGGAAGTGCATCTAAGCTCATCACCACTTCAGATAGATTCCACTTTTTCATTGCTTTTACTACAAACTGGCTGCATCTAAGAACAGCAGGACCGCTGATACCAAAATGGGTAAAGATCATATCCATCTGATGGGTAATGAGTGCCTTACCTTTAGGATTAAGTACGCTTAATGAGACGTCTCGTAACGATAACCCTTGTAGCTCCTTTTGTTTAATGAACGGCTCAGCTGAAGTTAATGGGACTTCGGTCGGGTAAAGCTCGGTGATTGTATGGCCGACCTTTTCAGCCCATGCATAGCCATCACCAGTCGAACCGGTGTGAGGAACTGATTTACCACCAACCGCAATAATGGCTGTTGCAGTGGTATAGCTCTGTCCGTTTTTCACATGAACAGTGATGGGGCCTCCCTCATTAAAGTCAATATCTGAGACAGGCGAATTGGTTTTTATTTGTACATCCAAATGTTCCAACCTGCTTAAAAGAGCATTCACAACGGACTGTGCCTTATTTGAAGCAGGGAACATCCTTCCGTGATCTTCCTCCTTTAATTCAATGCCAAGCTTTTCGAAAAACTTGATAATATCTTCATTATTAAAAATCGAAAATGCGCTATATAAAAAGCGCCCATTTCCAGGGATATGCTTGATGATTTCATCAATCGGAAGGCGATTCGTCACATTGCATCTTCCGCCTCCTGAAATCGCTAATTTCCTCCCAAGCTTGTCCCCTTTATCGATTAATAAAACGATCGCTCCTTGTTCACCAGCAGCAATGGCTGCCATCAGACCAGAAGGCCCACCACCGATGACAATTACATCATATTGCATCCATTCATTCTCCTTAACGACTCCATTTAATTGGAGGATATTTATTCTAAAAATGGGCTTTTACTTTTGAAAAGCATCTAATCAGTATATTATAGAACATGAACGATTGTCATGAAAAGGATACATATAAAGGTAGAAGTTATTTTTAAAGAAGTGTAAACTGTTAAATTGGAAGATTTTTTTTTGCTCGCTGATTTTTGATTAGGATGGGATGTTATGTCTTCAAAGCTGTTAAGAGGGACATTTGTGTTAACCTCTGGTACGTTTATTTCGAAATTTCTTGGCTTGTTTTATGTCATTCCTTTTTTTGCCTTAGTCGGGAATGAAGGAACGGCTCTTTACAATTATGCCTATGTTCCCTACACGATTTTCATCAGTATTGCGACGGCAGGGATTCCTGCATCCGTTTCTAAATTTATTTCAAAATATAATGCCATTGAAGAATATGCCGTTGGAAGGAAATTATTTAAAACAGGTCTCGTGTTAATGGCGATTACAGGTATTATTTCCTTTCTGATTTTATATATAGCTGCCCCTACTTTAGCAGCGATGGTGATTACCGATCCAGACTTTATCGATCATATGGCGGATGTCACAACCGTTATTCGAGCAGTCAGTTTTGCTTTAATCATTATTCCATTTATGTCTATTATACGAGGTTTTTTCCAAGGTCATCAGTCAATGGAACCGACAGCCGTTTCTCAAGTGGTTGAACAAATTGTCCGGATTGCTTTCGTATTAGCGGGTGCCTATATCGTTTTGAAGGTAGCTCAAGGGAGTTTAGTAACGGCAGTTAGCTTTTCTGTTTTTGCGGCTTTTATTGGTGGTCTAGGAGGACTTGCGGTTCTATTTTGGTACTGGGTTAAGAAAAAACCGATGTTTGATGAACTGCTGCTTCGTGATCGAAAAACGATGGATATTTCTGTTAAAGATATTTACAAGGAAATCCTTCTTTATTCCATTCCTTTTGTATTAGTCGGAATTGCCAATCCCTTGTTTCAATTTATTGATCAGTTAACTTTTAATCCAACGATGGTCTCGATGGGCTATGCTTTCAATGAGGCTGAGCATGCTTTTTCAATCCTTAATTTCCAAGCGCAAAAGCTTGTTATTATTCCAGTTTCACTGGCAACAGCTTTTTCGTTAACATTAATTCCAGCAGTCACTAAATCTTATACAGAGCAAGATCAGCTCGGATTAAATCGCCAATTGAATCAAACGTTTCAAGTACTTACCTATTTAACATTACCAGCCGCTCTTGGTTTATCTTTGTTAGCAGAGCCTTTTTATACGGTGTTTTATGAGCCAGATGCTCTGGGAGCAGAAGTATTAGAAGCGTATGCGCCAATAGGGATGCTCTTTGCCCTTTATGCCGTGACAGCAGCTATTTTACAAGGAATTGATGCGCAGAAATTTAATATTCTTAGTTTATTAGTGGGCATTTTAATTAAGCTCAGCTTGAATATCCCGTTGATAAAATTGATGGAAACAAAGGGCGCGATTCTAGCAACGGCACTTGGTTATAGTGTGGCTATTTTAATCAATTTATTTGTAATTAAAGCATTCTCTAAATATCGCTTTCGTCTTGTTTTTAGAAGAGGGATCTTAATCGTGATCTTTACGGCGATTATGTATTTCGTTACAAAGCTTGTGTATTATTTATTGACGATGTTCCTTTCGCCAGACGTCAAGCTTGAAGCGCTTATCATGGTTGCGCTTTGTGCAATAGCAGGTGCGGGAGTGTATTTCTATTTAGGGTTAAAATCGAAACTAGTTAATTTCCTATTTGGTGCTAGGGTCGATCGGATTAAAGAAAAGCTAAGGTTAAAAGTTTAACGATGATAAGGAATTTTGGCGTTCCAGTATATGTGTGGTAGAGGTACAACTGAGCAAATTTAGCAGTTTCCTTATCGATGCAAGGAGTGTTCGTATTAGAACAGAGTAGCAGCAAGTAAAAAACAGGTCACCATTTGCGGCGACCTGTTTTATCATCCATTCATTTAGTAGTTGTCGTAGTAGATGCCAAGTCTGTTTTCGATGCGATTTATACGGCGTTCAAGACGATCCAACTGCCGTTCAAGGCTTTGAATTTGCCGCTCGATGCGTTCAAAACGGCGATCAACGTTGCCGCCTCCAGGCAAAGGAACGCTTGGATAGCCAGGAACACCTGGAATAAAAAATCCTTGGCCAGTCACTTGAGGTTGACCTTGTTGCCGATAATACATTAGTATACACCTCCTACGCGGGAAATGATATAAATATAGATACTTGAAATCGTAAATTTGGTATAGCCGTGATATTAGTCTATGAGCAACTATGAATAAGGGAAGGGCAGTTGCCCAGTGAGTATGTGGAAATGGGGATTGAAAAATGAGAATTGATAAAATGCTTGCAAATCTTGGCTATGGAAGTCGCAAAGATGTAAAAAAATTGCTGAAAGACGGAGCAGTTAAGATAAACGATAAATTGGTTAAAGACGCAAAGGAGCATGTTAATCCTGAAGAGGATACTGTGACTCTTTTCGGTGAGGTAGTGGAATATAAAGAATTTATCTATTTAATGATGAATAAGCCACCAGGTGTCATTTCTGCAACGGAGGACCGTTATGAAAGAACTGTTGTTGACCTGTTAGAAATGGAAGATGCCATTTTCTCTCCATTTCCAGTTGGAAGATTGGATAAGGATACAGAGGGTCTTTTACTTTTAACGAATGACGGACAGCTTTCACACCGTTTATTATCCCCTAAAAAGCACGTGCCAAAGACGTACTTTGCTGTTATTGATCAGGAAGTAACAGAGGAGGATGTGTTGGCTTTTAAAAAGGGTGTTACACTAGATGATGGTTATGTTACGAAATCAGGAGAGCTGGCGATTTTAAAATCAGGACTACGTTCAGACATTGAATTAACGATTACTGAAGGTAAATTTCATCAAGTAAAAAGAATGTTTGAGGCAATTGGAAAAAAAGTGCTCTATTTGAAACGGATATCGATGGGACCGTTGGAACTTGATGAAACGCTTGAACTCGGAGAGTATAGAGAGTTAACGGAAGTTGAATTAAAGCGTTTGCTTGAATATGAAGTAAAGTGAATCATCTACATAAAGAAGTCGCCCCATTTGAGGCGACTTCTAATTTCTTAAAGTAAATTTTTCGTTTACGAGGTTATTTTTACTTTTTTGTGTGTTGTTGTCCATTTACCACGACTTGGGCTTTCAACTAAGTCGTTATAAGCTAGAACATTTAAATCTCGTTGGATCGTCCGAGGAGTTGTACCAAATTCTTCTACAAGCTCTTGAGTTGTTACAGTTCCTTGTTGATTAATAAACATGTAGACGGATTTGATTCGGTTTATCATCCGGTTAGTCGAAGGTTTCAAAAAACCACTCCCTATCCTTTTTTCAAACCTGTGGCATAATCCTACAACTGACAGCTTCTATGAGAATCCTCTCATACATATGTACGCTTCTTTTCCCAAGACAACCCCTTTATCGATTTCTTTCAAATATACTTTCATATTAAACGTTATAACATAATTCTAAACTTATTTTCTAATAATTTCTACTTTAATGAATTAATTTATTGAGATTCTTCTCCCCTTTCTTGTCTTTCTCAGTAATACATATGGGAAAAGACAAGCTGTTTATGTACGAAAATTGAAAATTCTTATAACTTATCATTCACTTCTTTTCAGTATTTAAATAAAAGGGCGGGAGCTGATTCTAGTTTGATTGACGGTGTGTACCCCTCCGAGTGGAGTTGTTACAGAATCGCTAACAGCAATCCTATTGTTGACTTAAAGAACTGTTTGATTTGAATTTGACAATGGTTCTTGGAATAAGGCGGAACATTAATAATAGAACCTCCTGATGAAGGGAACGGAATGCTACTTCTTTTGTTGAGGAAACTAATATTTCCCTCTATTCGATCTTTTCTTGATCGGTTATAATTCATAACAGACTATCAAGAAAGGAAGATTTTGTTTTTGGATACAACAATTGAAAATCATCTTGTACATCGCAAGGAAAATATTTATTTTGGGCTTGTTCTCATTTTTAGTATTTTGACTTACATTCTTTTAACTTTTTCTATTATTGGAGTGTTTGTCATCGCATTTATTTTATTTCTTTCTCTTGTTCTCAATGGTCTTTATATTGGTGGGATTCGTCGCAATGGGGTAAAGCTAAGTGAAGAACAATTCCCTGAGATTTATGAAAAAGCGGTAATCGTAGCTAAAGATATGGGTTTATCGAAAATACCCGATCTGTATGTTGTCGAATCTGAAGGAGTGTTAAACGCTTTTGCAACGCGTTTTTTTCAAAAAGATATGGTCGTTCTTTATTCAGGCATATTTGATCTGATTGAAAAAGAAGGAGAAAAGGAAGTCCTCTTTGTTTTAGCCCATGAGTTTGCCCATTTAAAAAGAAAGCATGTGTTAATAAGCTTGTTAATTTTGCCGGCAATGTGGATACCTTTCCTTGGGAATGCATACTTGCGGGCATGTGAGTATACTTGTGATCGTTATGCAACCTACTATATTCAGTCATTAGGAGCATCTACAAATGCGTTGCTCATGCTTGCGATTGGAAAAGAACTTTACGCAAAAGTAAATCATGAAGTTTATATGAGGCAGCTTCAAACAGAATCAGGATTTTTTGTTTGGTTGAATGAAAAACTTTCGACACATCCTCACTTACCAAAGAGAATTTATGAATTATCAACCTGCTATGCCCCTGAAGCGACAGAACCATTAAATGAACCAAAGGGACGCGTTTGGATAGGGCTGATCATTGCGATATTTTCTATTATCATTGTGATTTCAGGGTTTACCTATGCTGTTTTTGCTCTAGGTAAAACAGATTTCTTTCCGGAGATTCATTCAGAAATCGATGATACAACTCCGTTAATAAATGCTGCGATAGAAAATGATGTCGCAAAAATAGAATCTCTTCTTGATGAAGGAATGGACATCAATGAAATGGATTTCGAAGGATCTACCGCTCTTCATTGGGCCGTGTACTATTCTTCTTACGAAGCAGCAGAGGCTCTTCTAAAGGCTGGAGCAGATCCAAATACAGTTGATGAATACGAGACAACTCCATTATTTTCAGCAGTATTTGCGGAAGACCTTGAGATGGTCAAACTTCTGCTGAAATATGGAGTAGATATTGACTATAAGGATTCGACAGGCTCAACTGCATATGATTATGCTGTTGACTATGAGTATAATGAACTTGCCACATTGCTAAGTGAAAATTAAAAAATTAGTGGATGGATTGAAACTTTTTAGCATCAGAGAGTAAGTGAAGAGAACGGCCTCTGTTTTCTTCCTTGCTCTATTGTTTTTTTCCGTTGCAGTAATCTAGTGCGACTATTAAAAGGTTCTTAATCGAACCATTGGAAAGCAAATATGCTCTGCTGTAAGCTTTACTTTCTCAATTTCTTAATTTTTGCAAACTTTTTCAAGTCTCATTCGTATGTATTAATAGGAGGTGCAGCATTTTGAGTCTTTTGACTGTTGATATTCTTCAAGCTGGATACGAAAAAGAGCAAGCAATTATTAAAGATATTCAATTTTCCCTAGAAAAAGGTGAGCTGATCGGGCTCATCGGTCCGAATGGAGCTGGAAAAAGCACTACGATAAAGTCGATTCTGGGCCTTATGGAATACTTGCAAGGGGAAGCGACTTTTCAACTACCAGAGAAGTATTCCTATATTCCCGAGCGACCGATTTTTTATGATGAAATGACGTTGTGGGAGCATTTGGATTTTGTTGCAGCAGTTGAAGAACTAGCTGAGCAAGAATATCAAATGAAAGTGAACGAACTCCTTCGTTTGTATAAATTACATGAGGCCGCCCATCAATTGCCGGCAACTTTTTCAAAAGGAATGCAACAAAAAGCGATGCTTATTCTCGCTCAAATTACGAAGCCGGCTGTTTACATAATCGATGAACCATTTATTGGTTTAGATCCAAGCGCAGTGAAGCTCCTCCTTTCCTCTCTTGAGGAAGAAAGACAACGTGGGGCTGGGATTATAATGTCTACACATGTGTTGGACACGGCGGAAAAGGTTTGTGATCGCTTTCTTCTCATAAATAATGGGAGACTCGAAGCATCAGGGACATTAGTGGAAATACAGGAGCAGTGCGGACTTGTAGGTGGCTCATTATTTGACTGCTTTCATAAAATTGCAGAGGAAACAGAATGATGAACAGCTTCAAAATTTTCCGCCACCGCTTATTTCAAAATTGGCGTTATCAGATTAAAATCTTTCCGTCAAATAGCTGATTGGACGATTTGGCTCTATCTCATTATTCCTGCCATTGTCGCGTTCATCGTTATATATCGCTCTTGGTGGATAGAAGGAGCCCCTCCGTGGATTCAATGGATGCCAATAGAGTTATTTTTTGTAGCAGGTTACTTATTTACTTGGCTAGGTACATACCGAACTTATGTTGATGGTGCAGATAAGGTTTTTTTAGTGAAGAAAAGGGAGTTGTTTTACGGATTAAAAAAATGGGGATTTCGTTATTCAGTGCTGTTTCAGGCACTTTCTACTTTAGTTATAACCGCTCTCTTGCTTCCTTTTATCATTCAACATTATCAGTTAACATCGATTCATGTCGGTTCATATTTTTTGTTTTTATTATCGATCAAGTACATGATCATGTATATAAAGTTTCATATTAAAAAGATTGAAGGAAAATGGATTAGAATCTTTTTAACAATTGGATTTTTTATCGTTGTAAGTTGGGGAGCTCAGGCAATTGCTCACCTTTGGGAAAATCATTCATTAATGATGATGTTGTTCGCTGTTGTGATTGGGAGTGCGGCCCTTCTTCTGTACTTTCCGTTATTAAGGAAGAACTCCGCGATGGAAGCAGAATTATTAATTGAGAATGAAGAGAAGCAGAAGCTTGTTAATATGATCTTTCAAATGTCCTATGATATTGAAAAAACGAAGGTGATCACAAGAAAACGACCATGGTTGTTTCGAAATTCACGACGCATTTTTAAGAAAAGAACGGCAGTTAATGGGTTTGTTGAATTGTTTGTAAAAGTGTTTATCCGCAATAGCTCCCATATAATGACTTATTTTCAAATTTGTTCTGTTACGATAGCGGCTGTTTTAATTATTCCACCATTATGGATTAAGTGTTTCATCTTAGGTGGATTTTTATTGATGATGTGGAGTTGGTTGGCAGGTCTCTGGGAGAGAATTATTTTATCTCATCCTTTTACAAAAAAATATCAAGAGCATGATGCGTATTTTGCTGCTAGAAAGCGAACCATTACGGTATTGTATGTAGTAGCGATCATAATTGTTGGAATTCCCATTACTATAGGCTTACTCGCATTTAACTTTTTAGGAACTTGAGGGAGGGTTTAAAATTGAATTGGATGAAAGAAGTTCAAGCACGAAAACAGTCACTTATTGAGGATACACAAAATTTATTGAAGATCAAAAGTTTATTAGATGAAGACAATGCAACAGCAGATGCCCCGCTTGGTCAAGGGGTTAAGGAAGCATTGCAGTTCATGCTTGAGCTTGGTGAAAAAGATGGGTTCATTGCTAAAAATGTGGATAATTTAGCAGGACATCTTGAGTTTGGACAGGGGGATGAGCTAATCGGAATCCTTTGCCATGTCGATGTTGTTCCAGAAGGTGACGGATGGTCGAGTGATCCATTTGGTGCTGATATTCGAGATGGAAAGATTTTCGCTCGTGGAGCAATTGATGATAAAGGCCCAACAATGGCTGCTTATTATGCCATGAAAATTGTGAAAGAATTAAAATTGCCGCTAACCAAAAGGGTACGCATGATTATTGGAACGGACGAAGAAAGCAATTGGCGCTGTGTTGATCATTATTTTAAGCATGAGGAAATGCCGACATGTGGATTTGCCCCAGATGCTGATTTTCCAATTATTTATGCTGAAAAAGGAATTGCTGACTATGATCTCGTACAAAAGCCACTCTCAACAAATGAGAAAGTAGGGAATGAATTGCTTTCTTTTGAATCGGGGAGACGTTACAATATGGTTCCTGATTATGCCAAAGCGATCATTGCTATGTCTGGAAAGTCTGCACCAGTAATCGGCGCCTTTGAAGATTTTTTAAAGGATAACGATGTGACAGGTAAGCATACGAATACAAAAGAAGGTTTGCTGTTAGAACTGGAAGGAATTTCTGCTCACGGGATGGAACCGAATAAAGGGAAAAACGCTGGTCTAATATTAGCAAAGTTTCTTTCAGGACTAGAGCTTGATAAGCAAGCTGCTGCTTTCATTCAGTTTGTTTCTGCTTATTTTTATCAAGATTCTCGTGGACATGCATTGGGAATTGCCTATTCTGATGACATTACGGGAGATTTAACGATCAATGTAGGCAAATTGAGTTATGATTTAGAAAAGGGCGGTAGATTGGGTCTTAATATGCGCTATCCAGTTACGACAAACTTGGAAGATACCATTGCTAATTTGGAAGAGAAGTTGACTGTAGAAGGATTCAAGATCGATAATTTTTCCGATTCCAAGCCGCATCATGTGGACGAGCAGGACTTCTTAGTACAAACATTAAAAAAGGTTTATGAGGAACAGACAGGAGAGAAAGCAGAGCTTCTGTCGATCGGTGGTGGTACATATGCCCGGTCGTTAAAATCAGGAGTTGCATTTGGTCCGCTTTTTCCAGGGAGACCGGATATTGCGCACCAAAAGGACGAGTATATGATTATCGAGGATTTGCTGAAGGCAACTGCCATTTATGCGCAGGCTATTTATGAACTTGCCAAATAAAAAGAACCTGAGACAAACTTTAAGATGCACAGAGAGGCTACCCAATAAGCTCTTAAAATAAAGGAAGTGGAGTAAAACGTTTCGTTTTCTCCACTTCCTTTATATTTTATGATCAATCCTTTGAAAGAAGCTGGCGACAGCTGCTACCTTTAGGATGCTGTAGGGGCATGATAAAACCTAACTCAAGCATACCTGTAAATAGGAATGCTAGTGGCTTCCCGTAATCTTTAGCTCGGAACCTCTCTAAAGCATATTTAATGAAGAATGTTTTTGGGGGAGTTCCGAAGCTCATTGTTACTTGTCCGCTCTCTCAAAAATGTGCGGAAATCGATTTTTGAGAAGTCGCAATATTTTTTGTCTATTCTTCAAAGCGGAATAAATCACTTGATAAATATCTTTCTCCTGTGTCGCAGGCAATACAGACAACTGCTGTACCAGCCTCTAAAGTTTTTGCGACTTCTAGGGCTGCAAAGCAGGCGGCGCCAGATGATGGTCCAACAAGAATTCCTTCCTTGCTTGCAAGAAGACGCGTAATTTCATAAGCATCATCGTCGGTAATTTGGTGAATCTTATCATATACCTTTTGATTTAATGTGTTTGGAATGAAGCCAGGGCTTGTTCCGACAAGTTTATGTCTTCCTGGTTTTCCACCCGATAGTACAGGTGAACCTGCTGGTTCGACAACATGTACTTGCATATCTTTATAATGATCTTTAAGAACTTCGCCTGTTCCTGTAATGGTCCCCCCTGTTCCTGCGGTGGCAACAAAGGCTTTAAGCGGTTTTCCGATTTCTTCCATCGCTTCAATGATTTCTAAACCAGTTGAATGTCGATGGGCATCAGGGTTTGCTTCATTGTCAAATTGCATGGGAATGAAGCTGTTTGGAATTTCTGCTGCCAATTCCTCCGCTTTTTTTATCGAACCGGGCATTTTTTCATCACCAGGAGTAAGTACGACTTCTGCTCCGTATGCTTTTAATATATTGATCCGTTCTTTTGTCATTGTATCAGGCATAACGAGTATCGCTTTATAACCTTTTGCAGCAGCATTCATTGCTAAGCCAATACCTGTATTCCCGCTCGTTGGCTCAATAATAGTTGCTCCTTTTTTCAGCAGTCCCTTTTTTTCTGCTTCCACTATCATATTATAAGCAGCTCTATCTTTTACGCTACGGCTGGGATTATAAAACTCCAACTTTAAGTACACATCTACTCCATTTTCTGGAGCAAGGCGATTTAATTTTACCATTGGAGTATCACCAATTAAATCAGCAATATTTTCTACGAACTTCATCAAATCTTCCTCTCTCAAATCGATCAAGATTCCATTACTGTCTATTATGAACGAACTTCTTCCTTATCATATCGAAAACATACTATTCCGGGCAACTGGGTTGATTATCATTTTTTAGGTGGTTATGATGAAAAGAATAGAAAATACATTTAATGTTTCAAAGAAAGGACGATATAATGGAAAGAACCCCACATTTTTTTTACGCTTTAAAGCTTCCGCAAGATGCGAAGGCATTTTTGGCGCAAACTTCTGACCGCTTACGGGAAGAACTGTCTTTTAACCGCTGGGTGCATGAAGAGGACTATCACATTACTTTAGCTTTTTTAGGAAGTGCCACTAAGGAACAGCTTAATGCATCGTTAACTTATGTTGCAAGGGAACTTACCGTACATTCCCCTTTTTCTTTAACGATTCAAGATTTTGGAGTATTTGGGAACAGCGATTCTCCGAGAATTTTTTGGGCGCGGTTAGATAAAGAAGAAAAGCTACTGCAACTACGAAATTCAGTATATCAATCATGTGTAAATGCGGGATTCAAACTTGAAACAAGAGAGTTTCGACCCCATATAACTCTTGCGCGAAGATGGCAAGGTGAACAACCATTTTCGAAAGTATATTTAACAGGAAACGTTCCATTTTCATTTCAAGCAAATGAAATCGTTTTATACGAAACACATGTTGAAAAGACTCCAAAATATGAAATGAAAGAATCTTTCTTTTTAAAATAGCTATGTTAATCAGGATAATATTGCCTTAAAAGTAAGGATGGTAAAAATGGGTCAGTTAATAAAGTTACAAGACTATGTTTCAAGATATGAGCAGGATATTTTCTTATACCCCTCCCGGTTTGTGCGCTTGAAAACGCAGCAATGGGATAAGTTGAAGAACGCATGGGAGAATGGTGAGATTCCGCTGGAACGTGAGGAAGAGCCTCTTGTTCCGGAATGGTATGAAGAGGAGAAAGAACCTTTTTTTAATCGGATAAAAGGCTTTTTAAAGAGAGAAAAAGAAGTGGAAAAAGAAGTGTTGGAAGAGCAAGAGACTCCAGCAAGTTCATTTTCATTTACACCAACATTAGCGATTCAACCAGATACGTTGGACGATTTAAAAAGAAGCTTTTTGGAACAGCTTTTTACGTTTCAATTAAAATGGGCCAGCACAACGCTAGCGGAACAATCGTTTGTAAGCAAGAGTTATTATCATAATGAGCGCTTGAAGTATTTTTTACAAAGGTTTCCCGATACAGTCCTTGTCTTGTTTCACCCTATTTTTCTTTTAAAAACAGCACCGGTCGAAGTAGAAATCATTCTCATAACTCCGACGGATGTTTGGTGTATCACTTTTTTAGAAGAAGAAGAGCGGGCGGTATTTGTCGGTTCCAACGATCACTTTTGGATTAAGCGTAATCAGGAGCAAGAACATAAAGTGTTGAACCCTTTACTAGCACTAAACCGAACTGAGAAAGTAACGAAAAACATTTTAGGTCGATATGGAATTGAATTGCCAATTCACAAAGTGGTCTTAACCCGCAATGGCTATATCGATTATCCATCTGCCCCGTATGATACGAAGTTTATTGAGAGACGAAATTATGAAAAATGGTTTCAGACGATGAGAACGCAGCGTTCACCTTTAAAGCATATTCAATTAAAAGCAGCTCAGGCATTGCTAAATTATTGTCAAACCACTAGTGTTCGCAGACCAGAGTGGGAAATAGAATCAGAACAAGAATAATCAAGAAATTGTAGGTTGATTACATGAACAGCATTCATTTCATCATAAATCCTCAAGCAAAGAATGGTTATTCCATGAAGGTGTGGAAAAAGGTTGAAAAACGGCTTGCTTTAGAGCAAATTCCTTTTCATGCAACGTTTACAAAATATCGAGGGCATGCTGTTGAGATTGTCAGAGCGTTGCTAAACAGCGCTCGTGTTGAAGATTTGGTCATGATTGTTGCCATCGGTGGCGACGGCACCTTACATGAGGTTATAAATGGCGCTGCTAATGCTCGTAATGTCATGATTGGCATGATACCAGCAGGTTCGGGCAATGATTTTAGAAGAGGATATGGTGTTCCTAAAAATCCGCTTGCGGCGTTAAAGTTTATTTCCGAGCAGGTCAAAACCCGACCTTTCTTTGCTGACATCGGTGAAATCAAAAATGAACAGGGCGATGTCACGTACTTTATCAATAATATGGGTGTCGGGTTTGACGCATTAATAACGAAGGTGGCCAATACTTCGCGTCTAAAACGATTTTTAAATCAACTTCATTTAGGTAGTTTAGTCTATGCATATTTCGTGATTAAAAAATTATTTTCTTTTCAATGCAGTGATGTGAATATTGTCATTGACGGAAAAAGCTTTCATTTTAAGAAAGCTTGGTTTGTGACTGTTTCAAATCAGCCTTTTTACGGAGGAGGAATGAAAATCTCTCCCCAGGCTGATGTTAACGATGGCTTGTTGAATGTAACGATTGTACAAAATCTCTCTAGGTTGAAGTTTCTCCTTGTTTTTATTACCGTGTTTTGGGGAGGACATACAAAGTTTAAGGAAGTAAAAGAATTGGTAGGAAAACAACTTACTGTGCAATCGAGCTTCCCATTTTATGCCCATGCAGATGGAGAATATATTGGGGAAAGCCCTGTGCATATTACCGTTCATCATCAAGCACTTCCGTTGCTAACCAAAAAAGTAGACTAAGAAAGTGATAGATTGCTTTGTTGGTGAAGAGTAACAAAAATAGGAATTGTTGAATTTTCGCAGAGGACTTGACGGAAATTGGTATTTGGGGATAAAATTTAAAGGATTAATGAATTACGCTAAATTGAAAATGAATGGTGTAAAGTAAAAAACAATTGTCTTTCAATTAGCTTTCATTTATGATGAAGTTTGCACAAGATAGCTATTGTAGATTCGTATCAGTAGCTGTCTTTTTTATTCGTACTGAACTTGTAATACGTACTATTACTTAATTCATTTCATAATGATTAGCATTGTGAAATTTATTTACTGAAGGTGAACAATTTTGGAACACTTATTTGGACAAGAATGGGAAATTGTCCCTGCTGGAGGGGCAACGGGTGAAGCGTTTTTTGCACAACATGAAGAACAGCGGCTTTTCTTAAAGCGAAACTCCTCACCGTTTCTGGCCGTCTTATCAGCAGAAGGAATTGTTCCAAAGCTTATTTGGACAAAGAGATTGGAGAGTGGGGATGTTATAACTGCCCAGCAATGGTTAGAGGGTAGGGAACTGAAGCCGCCCGAAATGCTCGGGGAGAGAGTTGCGAAGTTACTGCAAAAAATACATGGTTCTGATCCTCTTCTTGGTATGCTGCGCCGAATGGGGAAAACCCCGTTGCAGCCAAGTTATTTGCTGGAATCAATAGAAAAAGCTTTGGATCAAGAGCTTCTTTGGCATCCTGTCGTTCATGCATCATTGCAATTTTTAAAGAAGGAACTGCTTAATATTCCATCAAATCTTCAGGTTGTTTGTCATGGCGATGTCAATCATAACAACTGGTTGTTGACAAAAGACAATCAACTGTATTTAATCGATTGGGACGGAGCGATGATCGGTGATCCTGCTCTTGATTTAAGTATGCTTCTTTATTGGTATATTCCGGAGAAGCAGTGGCAGGATTGGGTTCGTCTTTATGGAATTACACTCAATGATCACTTACGCTTAAGATTGAAATGGTATTTTATTGCTCAAACCTTGTCGACTGTTCAGTGGTCAAAAAACAAGGAAAGAACGGAAGAAGTTGAGAAATGGCTTACGGTTATTCATGATATCATTGCAAATTAGGCAATGCTGTCTCATAAGTTTATTTTTCAGTAAATATCACGACGTAAAAAACCCAAGAATGTTGATTTTTACAGCATTCTTGGGTTTAACTGTTTTTCGGGCTGAACATGATGCGGATTTTTCACTACAGGAGTTAGTCCAACTTACTTTGCGCTTTTAAGAAATGCACGGTCGGTGAAAGAGACAGAATCAATCAATAATTTTTTGGCATTAAGCTTTGTTTATATGTCCATGTTGATTTTACTCATTTCTTCATGCAATCAGAGAACCTTTTAGCATAGCTGAACTAAAAAAGGTGAAGCCTTGATTTTTTTCCAAATGAGCCCCCCTTTTTTTGCTTAACTATCTTGGTTCACAAAGCCTTTTTTAAAAGAATTTGCTTACGAAAAAGACTCGACTTCATTTACCCATTGGGATAATTGCTGTTGATGTGATTCAATATGGTTATCTAAATTGCTTGAGTTAATTCCATTTTGGCTATAGTGATAAATTTGTTCAAGCACTTCGTTGTCCACATTTGAATCGGTCATTAATGATTTTACTAGTCGTTCTAATTGTTCGAGCTCTGCGATAGACCCACAGCAATCAACTTGATGATTGCTTAATATATCTTTCAGTAATTGAAGTTGATCTTGTTGATTTAATGGCACCTTGTCCACCCTTTCGACAAATCCAAATTTAAAAAGGAATTCACATCTAGCATGTGAATTCCTTTTCTTGTTTATTCACCGTAGTAGCTTGTGACATACTATTTCTACTTGCGTGAAGCTCTTCTTAATGATATTGTTTGTACGAATATTTATTTTAGATTTTAGGGGTGTCCAAATGCGTTTACGAAATAAACCATGGGCGAGAGAAATGTTGGATTCACATCCACAGTATGTTATCTCTTCACCAGAACAATATAAAGGAAATTGGAAGGCGGTATTTGAAAAGGAGCAACCACTTCATATTGAAGTTGGAACTGGAAAAGGTCGTTTTATTACGGAAATGGCAAAAGCTAATCCAAATATTAATTATATTGGGATTGAGCTATATGAGAGTGTCATTGTTTCTGCACTTGATCGCTTAATTGCAGCTGATATCCCGAACCTTAAGCTTTTAAATGTTAACGGTGAAAAATTAACTGAGTACTTCGCGAAGGGGGATGTTAGTCGCGTTTATTTAAATTTTTCTGATCCTTGGCCTAAAACTCGCCATGCGAAAAGACGTTTAACGTACAAAAGCTTTTTAAAGCTTTATGAAGAAATCTTGATCGACAATGGTGAAATTCATTTTAAAACAGATAATCAAGGATTGTTTGAATTTTCGCTGATGAGCTTTTCGGAGTATGGATTAATATTAAAATATGTAAGTCTTGATCTTCATAATAGTGATTTTGAGGGCAATATCATGACCGAGTACGAGGAGAAGTTCTCACAAAAAGGCAGTCGGATATATAGATGTGAGGTTCAATATCGCTAAATCAAGTTGTTTCTAGCTGTTAATAATTTGGTTTTAGACGATTTGCAATCAGGTAAAATCTATCATATATGAGGCTTTCTCTTTAAAGCTGTTCCTATTGGAAGGAACAGCTTTTCTATTTGGCTTTGTGATATGTCGGTGTTGATTATAGGTTCAGTTTCTTTCTGAAGCCAAGGTTTCAAACAAAATCAAGCAAAAATGGTTTTACGTTAACAAGGCCATTCATTTATTTGATAATGCGTTTATTCACGGTTGCGGGTACATTGTTGCCACCGTCCCGAAAACTTCTTTACGTGTGAGTATGAGTGCTAGCAGATAACTCTCTTAGGAACAATTTGAAGGCGCCAGAATTTCGAGTTCCGGTTGAAGTTTTCTAAATTTTAAACAAATGGTAAGATATTTGTAAGGGAGGGAATTAAATGGAAACGTTACAAATTGGAGAATATACATTGACATGGCTTCGTGGAGGAATTACGCATCTTGACGGTGGTGCAATGTTTGGCGTAGTTCCGAAACCGTTATGGGCTAAGAAATATCCCCATAATGAAAATAACCAAATTCCACTAAGAACTGATCCGATCTTAATTCAAGGAAATGGCGAAATCTTTCTAATTGAATCAGGAATTGGTGTAGGAAAGTTAACAGATAAACAAAAAAGGAACTTTGGTGTTTTGGAAGAATCAACTATAGAACAATCATTAAAGGATCTGGGGTTAACAACAGCAGATATTGATTATGTGCTCATGACCCATATGCATTATGATCATGCCAATGGATTAACGAAACGGAATGAGGAAGAGTTTGTTTCTGTTTTTCCAAACAGTAAGATTATTACGTCTAAAGTTGAATGGGATGAAATGAGGGCACCGAATATCCGTTCAAGGAATACATATTGGAAAGAGAACTGGGAACCAGTTCAAGAACAAGTACAAACATTTGAGAACGAGTGGAAGTACGGACCGATTAGAATGGTTCATACGGGTGGGCATAGTGACGGCCATTCGATTATCATCCTTGAGGATGGGGGAGAGACCGCATTGCATATGGCTGATATCATGCCAACTCATGCTCATCAAAATGTCCTATGGGTCATGGCTTATGATGACTATCCAATGACCTCCATATACGCAAAAGAAAAATGGCTTGAATTTGGTTTATCGCAAAAGGCTTGGTTTACTTTTTATCATGATGCTATTTATCGGGCCGTAAAATGGAATGAAGAAAATGAATTAGTTGCAACAGTCAAACGAGCAGAGTAAGTACATTTAAAAAGGATGTTATATTCTCACTGGCAAGGGACTTACAGCTATTTGCGGGAATAAAATAATGCCGTAATAAAGGAAAAAGACAAGTGAAAAAATGGCACATTATTTCACTTGTCTTTTTCTATTGGAAGTTTAAGCTTAAACGAGTTTTACCGTTTCAATAATACTCCCAGTTGCAGCGTCAGCAATGAATTCATATTGTTCCATGCTCTCCTCTGTAAATCGGGAGATTCCACCTTTGTAGACGGTATAACTTAAATTCTGTTTTTCATAAGGCTCGGTTTTCATTTGAATCCATGAACCGCTAATCGGCCCAGATTGTTTAAATAGTTCCTTGGCATTGGCTAATGCCTTTTCAGGAGATACAAAGGCATTTGCATCTAAGATTTGCTTTGTAGCGAATCCACTTACAACCCCCACGCTAAGTCCTAAGAAGAAAGATTTCCAATTCAATGATAGGCCTCCCCTCAACAAAATGCTCTTTAACCATCATATCATCAACACAGATAAATTAGAAAGTATTCCCTTTTGAGATTTTCATGACTCTTTTTTAATAAACGAAGTACGGGAGGTGGTAAGTCGAAAGAAACTTCTGTAAAATAAAAAGTATACACTTAATTTCAAGACGGCGAATAAATGATATCAAATTAATGGATATTGCCGGAATTTACATAACATGAGAAGAGGTTGAAACGATGAACGAAAACACGAAGGCTTTATTTAAAACATTAACCGAGTTGCCAGGTGCTCCTGGTAATGAGCATATGGTACGCAAATTTATGAAAGAACAGTTGTCTAAATACAGTGATGAAATTGTTCAAGACAAGCTAGGTGGAGTATTCGGGGTAAGAAAAGGGAACGGTCCTACTGTTATGGTAGCAGGACATATGGATGAAGTTGGTTTTATGGTAACGGCTATTACTGACAATGGTATGATTCGTTTTCAAACATTAGGAGGCTGGTGGAGCCAAGTTTTATTAGCACAGCGTGTGCAGATTATCACGGATGACGGACCTGTAATCGGTGTTATCGGTTCTATTCCTCCCCATCTATTAGATGAAGCGAAGCGCAATAAGCCGATGGAAATAAATAATATGCTGATTGATATTGGGGCAGATGATAAAGAAGATGCAGTCAAAATCGGCATTAAACCGGGACAACAAATTGTTCCAATTTGCCCTTTTACTCCAATGGCAAATGAGAAAAAGATTATGGCAAAATCTTGGGATAATCGCTATGGCTGTGGATTGTCTATTGAATTACTTGAAGCGCTTAAGGATGAAGTGCTGCCTAATACGCTCTATTCTGGGGCAACTGTTCAAGAAGAGGTCGGTCTTAGAGGGGCACAAACAGCAGCAACGATGATTAAACCGGATATCTTCTTTGCTTTAGATGCAAGTCCAGCAAATGATATGACAGGTGATAAAAAAGAATTTGGTCAATTAGGGAAGGGGACGTTATTAAGAATTTTGGATCGTTCCATGGTTACCCACCGCGGGATGAGAGAATTTATACTTGATACTGCTGAGCAAAACAAGATTCCTTATCAATATTTCGTATCTCCAGGAGGAACGGATGCAGGGCGTGTTCATTTGACAAATGAAGGGGTTCCAAGTGCAGTAGTGGGAATCTGTTCACGTTATATTCATACCCACGCCTCCATTATTCATGTGGATGACTATGCAGCGGCAAAGGAATTATTAATTAAATTAGTGAAATCATGCGATCAAACGACAGTAGCTACCATAAAAGAAAATAGTTAACCATTACAGGTGAAGACGATTTTTTGAAAGAAGGACGAAAAGCTATGAAAGTAGTAATCGGTACAAAAAATCCAGCAAAAATAAAGGCGGTGCAATCTGCTTTTGCAGGGTACGATGTACAGTTTGAAATGCTGGATACAGATTCAGGCGTTAAGGATCAGCCTTTTTCGGATGAAGAAACGATTAGAGGGGCAATAAATCGTGCTTCAGCAGCTTTGAAAGAGGGGGAAGGGGATATTGGCATTGGTCTCGAAGGAGGCGTACAAGAGCATGGAGATGAACTTTTTCTGTGCAATTGGGGGGCGTTAGCTGTTCACGGACAGTCCCCTTTTGTTGCTGGTGGAGCAAGAATTCCTCTTCCTAAAGAGATTGCCGCTCGCCTAAGAAACGGTGAGGAATTGGGGCCTGTTATGGACGAGTACACAAAAAAAGAGAATATTCGCAAGCAAGAGGGAGCAATAGGGATTTTTTCGAGTGGAAGAGTCAATCGCTCAGAAATGTTTTCCCATGTTATGATGCTTTTGCTAGGTCAATACGAGTTTAGCAAAAAGAAAAATGGTTGAGTTCGTGTCGCTAAGCATTTAATAGGGCAATTCTTGTGCTGTGCTTTAAACAAGGAGGAAAAAGGTATGAAAAATCACGATAAAGCATTGTTGCTTTTTGTGATGGCGCTCATTTTTCTTGCAGGATGCTCTGCTTCTTTTGAAGAAGAGCAGGCAAAAGCGAGTGGAGCAGTTGAGGAAGCATTTAAAGGGGCAGCGAACAAAAGGAATCACGAAAATAAAGAAATCGAGTATAATTTGCCCTTTGGTTTCGAGGTGAAAGAAGAAACGGCAAATAATATCATTTTAAAAAACGGAGCAAAGACCTATATTTTATTTTATAATCTTCAAGAAGATGCGAGCAGTGTGGTTGTGTTAAATGCTACATTGCAACAAAAGGAATTTGATTTGGACGAGCGTTTTACAGAAGAAGGAAAATTGGGTTATTTGCTTGTAAAAAGATTGAGTGAAAAAGAAAATGAGGTGACCGTCGGAATAGGCGGAGTAAAGATTACAAGTGAAGTTAAAACAAAGAATCTAGCTGCTGAAGCAGAGGCGATGATGCACATCGTAAACTCTGTTCACTTTAAAAGTTAGAGAAAGCTATGCCATCGTCAGCACTCAAGCTGAAATTGGCATGGCTTTTTTCGTGTAGGCAATATAGAATTTTGTAGTTAGTGTTTACAGCGAGAGCAAAACTACTGGAGAACAGGCTCCGGCAATTTGTATGATTCATAATAGCTTATTCGTATGGAATACTAAAAAAGTAGTTCCCTTTTATTTCAATAAAGGCTAAAATAGGTATAATGTACAACTGTCTTGACATGTGTACATGATAGGAGAGGGGACAGGAAGAATGAGAGAATTTCTATATAAAAAAGGAATCAGTCTATCACCGAAAGTTTATTTTATTGATGCTTTGAGTTATATGGCTCTTGGTCTCTTTTCATCGCTGATCATTGGTTTAATTATCCAGACTGTTGGAGAGCAGCTCCATATAGTTTTTTTAACCGATATGGGAGCATTAGCTATGGGGCTTATGGGGCCAGCTATTGGAGTAGCCGTTGCATACGGTCTAGGTGCTCCACCACTTGTTATTTTTGCAGCGATTGTCAGCGGTGCAGCGGGAGCATCTTTAGGAGGAGGACCAGCAGGAAGTTTTGTAGCAGCAGTTATTTCAACAGAAGTTGGTAAATTAGTGAGCAAGGAAACAAAAATTGATATTATTGTTACGCCGCTAATGACAATAGTAGTGGGCTATATTACTGCTTACTTTGTTGGACCGGTAGTCGATTCGTTTATGAAGGGTTTAGGAAATCTAATTATGTGGGGAACGGAACAAAGGCCGATTATGATGGGAGTTATTGTCGCCGTATTGATGGGGCTCGCTCTGACAGCACCGATCTCTAGTGCTGCAATTGCTTTAATGCTTGATTTAAATGGACTGGCTGCAGGTGCAGCGACGATTGGTTGTGCAGCGCAAATGCTTGGTTTTGCAGTAAGTGGCTATCGTGAGAACAGATGGAGTGGTTTGGTCGCAGTTGGAGTTGGCACCTCAATGCTGTTGGTTCCCAACATTATCAGAAATCCAAGAATTTTAATTCCTCCGACGATAGCAGGAGCGATTTTAGCACCCATTGGGACGACTGTTCTGATATTACATAATAATGCAGCGGGAGCGGGAATGGGGACGAGTGGCTTTGTTGGTCAAATTATGACTTTTACAACGATGGGCTTCGGTGCTGATGTGATTTTGAAAGTCCTCTTGTTGCATATAATTGGACCTGCTATCATTAGCTTGTTAATATCAGAGTATATGAGAAAAAAAGGTTGGATAAAAGCAGGTGATCTGCTTATCCGAACAGAAGGAGCAAAAAGATGAAAAAGCTAGAAAGTTTAGAGCAGTTTGAACAATTTCGTAATGAAGGAAAACATATTTTCATGTTCTCAGCAGATTGGTGTCCAGATTGTCGGTTTATTGACCCATTTTTGCCAGAGCTTGAGGAAAAGTACAAAGATTACACATTTATTTATGTGGATCGCGATCAGTTTATTGATTTATGTGCACAAGTGGATGTTTTCGGCATTCCAAGTTTTATTGCCTATGGGGACGGAAAAGAACTTGGCCGTTTTGTCAGCAAAGATCGAAAAACAAAAGAAGAAATTGAACAGTTTATTGAAGGACTTGCATAATAGACCGTGAGCACTAGATAACCTGAAACCTCCATCTTTGAGATGGAAGCCAGTTTGTCAACAAAGGCATCGAGAGTACTACCTCTTGGTGCCTTTTGGCATTTTTGGATAGATTACAGGGAAAATACATTGACTTCCTCTTCAGGCGCGGACGGGTGAATCCCTCGGATCAGTGGCTTTAATAAGAGGTGTATTCGGACAGTACTGGGAAAGTGAAAAAGACTCCAGTCCGAATAAGTTCCCAGTTTGGCTGACCGAAACAAATGAACGCTGCAAGGTTCAATCCGATTAATTGTGGCAATATAAAACAAATTGACGGATTAACGTTATTTGCTATCAATCCCAATCGAACAGAGGACAGTAGCTCTAGAAAAATCGCTGAAAACATGGTCTCGCATTGCTCCAGCGGGGTCTCACCTGTCCCGCAAAATCCCTCCAAAACAAGCATTTTTTGTTTCGATCCACTAGTTTGAGGCCTACTCAAGCAAGTTCAGTTAATTTCTTAAAGTTGATGGTATTAAAAGTAAGCATAGGCAAGCTTGATTTTATCTATTTTGTCTGTGTTTGACCTCCATCTTTTGAGATGGAGACCTTTTTATTGTAAAATAAATGAGATTGGGATTTAAAGACTCCTAAATCTGAGGAGGAATAGAAGTTGAAAATGGATAGTATTAAAATGAAAAGAGAACTCGAAAAAAGACTGCAAAGTCCTGAGCGGACGTTTACTTATGATAAAAAGAATGATCAATTAAGAATTGAAAATAAAAAAACAGGAAAAGGAATTACAATTTCTCTTCCTGGAATCGTCGGAAAGTGGGAAGAACAGAAAGAGAAAGCAATTGATGCGGTCGTTTATTATGTGGAGGAAGGACTTTCTGCGATGGTTGAACCGCTTTCACTTGAAGGTCATGAAAAACGAATTTTCCCTGTGATTCGCTCTACATCGTTTCCTACCGTTTCCGCAGACGACGTGGAGCTGTTGTATGATGAGCATACTGCAGAAACGAGAATTTATTATGCCCTCGATTTAGATAAGACGTACCGTTTAATCGATCAGAAGCTAATTGACAAAGAAGGCTGGGAGAAAAGTCGCCTAAAAGAGATTGCGTTATTTAATGTGCGGTCATTATCAACTGATTTGAAACGAGATGAAGTAGCTGGAAATATTTTTTATTTTTTAAATAAAAATGATGGGTATGATGCTAGCCGCATTTTAAATGAGTCATTTTTGAAAGAAATGGAGCAGCAAGTATCAGGTACGATGGCGGTAGCAGTGCCCCATCAAGACGTGCTTATTATTGCCGATATTCAAAATGATACAGGCTATGATATTTTAGCGCAGATGACGATGAGCTTTTTTGCAAGTGGTAGGGTTCCGATTACAGCTCTTTCCTTTTTATATGAAAATGGGGAATTAGAACCGATTTTTATTTTAGGGAAAAATAAGAAAAAAGAATAATGGTTCAGAAGGGTCCGACTGAGAAGATAGGCGGCCCTTTTTTCTTTATTTAGTGTGCGTGTGATGGCTCTGAAAAAGTTAAAGGAAATTTTAAACATTAAACAGGTAATTAGAACCTTTCCTTCATATTTGTCTCGAATTTTTTATTTTTATTGCTAAAATAAAAATAGGAGTTATACTAAGATGTTGATATTTCGATTGTGATTTGTTAGAAAATCAACAAATCTTCCAAACTATTTTTTGGATATTAGGATTAGAAAGAGTGATTTATTTTGAGTTGGTTTAAAAAACTGTTTCATTTTTTTAAAAGTGAGGAAGATGAATACATAGATGAACACGTCCCCACTAAAAATGAGGGCAATCGAGAAGTGGATGCTAAAGTAATTTATCAATATCCAAAAGGACAGTTTCGCTTTCCCTTAATTCCAGATGAGGATCGAAAGGATGTAAGAAAAGGCGATGGAAAGAGGAATGTTAATCGAAAGTCACCTGCTGAAGGAACGACTTCACGAAGGGATGTGCGACGAAACTTAGCGACTGAAAATACTGAGCGTACTCGTGTCAATCGTGTCCAAGTGCAAAAGAAAAGCACACCATCAAATCGACCGTTTCGTCCAACTGAAATTCCTTCTCCGATTTATGGATTTGAAAAGCATCCGAAAAGGACGGCTCCAGTTGAATTCGAATTAGAAGGCTTTTCAGCACCGGAACGGACAGAAGCGGGAGCGATTACAGCAAAACCAGAAGAAGTGAAAAAAGAAGCAAGAGAGTCAATAGAAATATCGAACAGTGCTCCAATTGTTGAGAATGAAGAAGTCGCCCATCAACAAAAACAGGAAGTCAGTGCGAAGCTGGAAGAGACTGTCGACATAAATACAGCAATATTAAAAAAAGAAATAAGTATACAAGAAAAAGTCCAGCAGTTTGCAGACCATGAATTAGCTCAACAATCGGAGCTTTCTTCAAGCAGCATTGATGAAGAGAATGAGGAACTTTCTTATCCAGAGGAAGTTGAATTGGATGAGAAATTTGCCGAGGAAGCAATTGAAGGAGAAACGGAAGAAGCAATCGAAGTAGCAATTGAAGGAAAAACGGAAAAAGAAATTGAAGAAGCAATCGAAGAAGAAAACGAAGAGGAAGATTCTCGTAAGGTAGCAGAAGCATCTGAACCTACGAGGAGGTCTCATCTGCCTTTTAATGTCATTATGCTAAAAGAGGATAAGCGAAAGCTTGCGGAACGGGCTGCGATAGCAGAGGAAGTAGTAAGCCCAATCCGCGAGGTTAGCGCAAGTGTTGAGCAAGAAATACTTGAGAAAGAGGATATAGATGAAGAGTATTATGTCTTTCCTTCATTTGAGCTGTTAAAGCCTCCTGTTTTTAAAAACATTGATCGGGAATGGTTGGAACTTCAGGAACAACAGCTAAATGAAACGCTTTTTCATTTTAATGTAAGAGCAAGTGTTGCCAACGTCACTCAAGGCCCATCTGTGACGAGGTTTGAGGTTCACCCTGAGCCGGGAGTGAAAGTAAATAAAATCACCAATCTTGCTGATGATATTAAGCTTAGTTTGGCAGCGAAAGATATTCGGATGGAAGCACCGATCCCTGGTACGCACATGATCGGAGTGGAAGTTCCAAATGAAACGAGTCGCCCTGTGTTCATTAGTGAGATTATTGGAAGTGATGAATTTGCAGCTTCCACATCTCCATTAACAGCAGTTTTAGGTCTTGATATTTCAGGAAAACCAATTGTTACAGATTTAAGGAAAATGCCACATGGATTAATTGCTGGAGCAACGGGCTCTGGGAAGAGTGTTTGTATCAACTCGATTCTCGTTAGTTTATTGTATAAGGCGAATCCTAATGAAGTGAAATTATTGTTGATTGATCCAAAAATGGTTGAGCTTGCACCCTATAACCAAATTCCCCATCTTGTAAGTCCGGTTATCACGGATGTAAAGGCAGCTACAGCCGCGCTTAAATGGGCTGTTGAAGAAATGGAGAGACGTTATGAACTATTCGCTCATGCTGGGGTTCGTGATATTACTCGCTTTAATGAGCTAGCAGAGGAAGAACAAAATTATGCTGTAAAGCTACCCTATATTGTTATTATTATTGATGAATTAGCTGATTTAATGATGATGTCACCAGCAGATGTTGAGGAAGCCATTTGTCGCATTGCACAAAAGGCTCGAGCGTGCGGGATTCATTTAATCATAGCGACACAGAGGCCATCGGTGGATGTTATTACAGGGTTAATAAAGGCAAATGTTCCAACTAGAATCGCCTTTTCTGTTTCTTCACAAATTGATTCTAGGACGATCATTGATATTAGCGGGGCCGAAAGGCTACTTGGGCGCGGAGATATGCTATTTTTAGAAAATGGTTCATCTAAACCAGTTCGTTTGCAAGGAACTTATGTTTCCGATGCAGAAATCGACTCGATCGTTGCCCATGTACGAAGAGAGCAAAAGCCACAATATTTGTTTGAACAAGAGGAATTATTGCGCAAAGCGGTTGTCACCGAGGAAGAGGATGAACTGTTTTACGAAGCGTGTGAATTCATTGTAGAACAAGGTGGAGCATCAACTTCAAGCCTCCAGCGTAAATTTAAGATCGGTTATAACCGGGCAGCAAGGCTGATTGATATGATGGAGGAACAGGGATTCATATCAGAAGCACGTGGAAGTAAACCGAGAGATGTATTAATTACCGAATCTGAGCTTGAATTACTGCAAGAGGAATAGTTGTAAAGCAATGGCTCTTTTCTGCAAGCGATCATAAAAAGGAAAAATATGTACTTTCTATTTTGTCTATGTTTGAGAATAGAGCCTTTGTTTTATAATAAAGAAAAAAGCTTCTGTCGGATAAACGACGAAAGAATTCCCTTTTGTTCCATAGTTTTTATGAACAATTGGTGCTATAATATTCAACATGAGTTTGTTGAGTATACATAAATACTGGCATGATTCTATATGTACAAATTGGGATATTTTCAGGTACATCCTAATAAATGAAGCAAAATTTAGTCATATTCATATACTGATTTACAGAATGGCTCTTTTACATTTGTTTTGTTATGTAAAGCTGTTTTACTCTGACTAAAAAAGGAATGGGTGTAACCTTCTTCGCTCGTGCAATTCCAGCAGAAAGTTGGTTGGGGTATGAACGATATAGCATAACGGTGAAAAAAGAGGAACAATCTCATAGCGATTAAAGCGAACCAAGTTAGAAAATGATAGGTTCGTTTATCATTTTGAAGTAAATTCCTGAGTATATATTAATGGCAACTTTGTAACTGCTGTTTAAGCAATTGAACAGCCTTACAGGTAGAAGATGGTTGGAGGTTCTTATATGACAATTTACCACTTTGTAGGGATAAAGGGATCAGGAATGAGTGCTCTCGCACAAATTCTCCATGATATGAATTTCGAAGTTCAAGGTTCAGATTATGAAAAGCGATTTTTTACGCAAAAAGCACTTGAGGATGCCGGGATTAAAATTCTTCCTTTTCAAGAGGATAATATTAAGCCTGGTATGACGATTATTGCGGGAAATGCTTTTCCAGATACGCATGAGGAAATTGTCAGAGCAATGGAATTAGGTTTGCCGGTGATTCGTTATCACCGTTTCTTAGGACAATTTATGCAAGGCTTTACGAGCGTTGGTGTTACTGGAGCCCATGGAAAAACATCGACAACTGGACTGCTTGCCCATGTAATGAGTGGCGCAAAACCAACATCGTTTTTGATTGGAGATGGAACAGGGAAGGGCAATAAGGAAGCGGAGTTTTTCGTATTTGAGGCTTGTGAATATCGCCGTCATTTCTTATCTTATTTTCCTGACTACTGCATTATGACGAATATTGATTTTGATCATCCTGACTATTTTGCCAATATCGAGGATGTTTTTTCTGCGTTTCAAGAAATGGCAGTTCAAGTTAAAAAAGGAATCATTGCTTGCGGTGACGATGAACAGCTGCAAAAAATTCAAGCAAAGGTACCAGTCCTTTTCTATGGATTTGGAGAAGAAAACGATTTTCAAGCTAGAAATGTGGAAACAACAAAAGAGGGTACTACGTTCGATGTCTTTATTCGCAATACCTTTTATGATACTTTCTCGATCCCAACCTTTGGTGATCACAATATTTTGAATGCACTTGCTGTCATTACCTTATGTCACTATGAAGAAATTGATGCAGACGTTGTGAAAGAACAATTGCTTACATTCAAAGGTGTGAAGCGGCGTTTTACAGAAAAAACAATTGGTACGCAAATATTAATTGACGATTATGCCCATCACCCAACGGAAATTAGAGCAACTATTAATTCAGCAAGGCAAAAATATCCAGATAAAAAAATAGTGGCTGTCTTTCAGCCACATACATTTACGAGAACACAAACGTTTTTGAATGAATTCGCGGAAAGCTTAAATTTGGCGGACAAAACCTTCTTATGTGAAATCTTCGGTTCGGCGAGGGAAAATCATGGCCAGCTATCCATTGAAGACTTAAGAGGAATTATTCCAAATGCTGAAATTATTAATGAGGATGAAACAGCTGTTTTGAGTGAATATGATGATAGTGTCATTATCTTTATGGGGGCTGGTGATATTCAAAAATTCCAAAATGCTTATGAAAAAAGCTTAGTTTAGGAAAGCAAATGAAAGCTGATTAAGAAAATTCTAAATCAGCTTTTTATACTATTGGCTTTGTTATTATGAAGCATTGTTTTCACACGTAATAATCGTTTTATCAATTTTTTTAATAAGGTTATTCTATTAAGAAAGGTAGAAGTTTCACTTTCGAAATTTAGTTAAAAGCTGGGAGCTTTTTAATCGCTTCGGTTTGCTCCTAATAGTCGCTCTGTGGTATTAAGCTATTTCAAGTTTTCTGGATTTAATGATTCAAGTTCAGGAAGGACAAAGCGACCATCTTTCCGAACTAAGACGTCGTCAAAGTATATTTCTCCACCGCCATACTCCTGTCTTTGGATATTGACCATATCCCAGTGGATATTAGAATGATTGCCATTAAAGGCATCATCATAGCATTGCCCCGGGGTAAAATGGAAGCTTCCGTCGATTTTTTCATCAAACAAAATATCTTGCATTGGATGTGAAATATATGGATTTACACCAATGGCAAATTCCCCAATATAACGGGCACCTTCGTCTGTATCAAAAATTTGGTTTATTCGATTTGTATCATTGGATTTTGCGTCCATAATTTTTCCGTCTTTAAATGTAAGCTCCACGTTTTCAAATGTGAACCCTTGGTAAGGGGAAGGAGTATTATACGTGATAACGCCATTCACAGAGTTACGTACAGGTGCTGTATACACTTCTCCATCTGGAATATTCATTTGCCCAGAGCATTTAATGGCCGGAATATCTTTAATCGAGAAGGTCAAGTCAGTTCCTGGTCCAGTAAACCTTATCGGTTTTATTCATTAGCTCTACAAGACTGTCCATTGCTTGATCCATTTTTCCATAATCCAAGTTGCACACTTTAAAGTAGAAATCTTCAAACCCTTCCGTACTCATTTTTGCTAGCTGCGCCATTGAAGATGTTGGATAACGAAGAACAACCCATTTTGTTTTAGGAACACGAATATCACGATGAACCTTTTTACCAATCGTAGAACCAAAGATTTTCTTTTTGTCATCTGGAACATCGACTAATTCGTTGATGTTATCACCTGAACGAAGTCCTATGTATGCATCCATATTGCTCATGACATTTGCTTCAAAATCTGCGATCAGATTAAATTGTTCTTCGCTCGCACCTAGAAGAAGAGAGCGATCAACAATATAGTCTTTTAATAAGACAAAAGGATAGCCGCCAGCTTTATTTGCCTCATCTACGAGAGCTGTAACGAGCTCGCGTTGTAGTCCAAAATTTTCGATCAATACCTTTTCGCCTTTTTGTAATTTTACAGAGTAGTTAATCAAATTTTTTGCTAGTGTTTCAATTCGTGGATCTTTCAAAGTTAATCCCCCCGTTTTGTTTTGATATTATCCAGCGTTGAAATACAAACGCTGGGAAATCACATCTATTTTACCCTTTTTTATCTGTTTTGTTTTAAGAATTAGCAAATTCCTTCATAAATCCCATTCGTCATACCTGAAACAAGCTCACTTTTATGTTAAGATTTTCTTATAAAGGGAAAAGATAGAACAGAAGACAGATGGATGCTAGTGGAGGTGCTCCTTTTTGGAAATTATTCTTTACTTAAGTGCAGCAGTCGCTGCAATTGCTTTTTTAATTTTAGTCCTTTTTATTGGGAGGACATTGAAATCGTTGCAAGTAACGTTGGATAGTGTATCTAAAACGTTGACAGGTTTAGAGCAACAGTTAGAAGGGGTAACAAGAGAAACAACGGAATTATTAGCGAAGACAAATGGACTTGCCGAGGATCTCCAGAAAAAGTCAGACAGTCTTAATGGGGTTGTTGATGCGGTCAAAGATGTGGGGAGCTCCATAAAAAAATTTGGAGGATCATTACAAAATGTCACTTCATCTTTTGACAGGCAAGTAGAGCAAAATAAAGATAAGGTTTCACAAGTCATTCAATGGGGACAAGTACTTCTCGAATTAAGGGAGAAATGGGCGGCAAAGAAAGCAAGGTCTGAACCGATTTCCGAGGAGAAGTTTGAGAGAGTTAGGGAAAGGGACAATTAAATTCTAGGAGGTTTTTAGTGATGTCAAGCAACGAAAATCAACAAAATGAGAAAATGGATAATGGAATAAATACAAAAGATTTTCTAATCGGGGCTTTCATCGGGGGAATTGTTGGGGCTGCAACAGCACTATTCCTCACTCCAAAGTCTGGGAAAGAGATAAGAAGTAATTTGTCAGAACAAGCCCACACAATTAAAGTAAAAACAGATCAGCTTCGAGCAACAGCAGCTGTGAAAGGTTCAGAATTGGCCGAAGCTGCCAAGGAGAAGACGAGTACGATTGGACAAACAGTGTCGAAACAATCAAACCAAGTTATCAGTAAAGTGAAGGGATTAAAACTTGCGAACATAAATGGAACAAATAAAAGTGAAAATATTTCTGTAGGTGGGCAATCTGATATTCAAAAGAAATTAGAAGAAACAAAAAAAGCATTTGATGAAACGGAACATCAATTAAATCATTAATAGCGTTGCTTATGTAGGAGGAAGCCAAATGGAAAAATTAGAATCTGTTGCGCAATTTGCTCGAGTACTGGCTGAAAATCGTCGTTTTTTCCTGCTAAAGCATTCATTAACATGTCCAATCAGTCAAGCGGCCTTCGAGGAATTCGAAAGCTTTGCAAATGTTCATGGAAAGATGAACTATTATTATTTGACTGTGCAAGAGGCACGCCCATTATCAGATCATATTGCTGACACATTTCATGTAAAACACGAGTCGCCACAAGCGATTTTATTTAATCAAGAGGATGTTGCCTGGCATGCATCGCATTGGAAAATTACAACGGAAACTTTAGCGAAAGCGGTGGAAAGCGAAACTTAGTCATTAGGAGATCTAAGTTCAGTTTAAAAAAGAGGGCAAAAACCATGACTTATGGTTCTTGCCCTCTTTTTACTTTTGAGCTATGTTGGATGATTTTGTTGATTTTCGGCACAGCTTGTGAGATATCATGGTTTTTCACGTCTTTAAGCTCTGCTGAAAGTCCGCATTGACGAAGAAAAATGCTTGTTTTCTTCTTGAGTTATCGAGTCAGGTTAAAATGAGCCAAAAATTTAAAGAACGTTGGAGGCTAATTTTGCTTTAGCATTTTTGGCCAAACAATTTCTAGCTTGTCACCAGGCTCAATATTTTCAAAGAAAGTCGTTTCGTCACCATTTTTTAGTAATTGAAAACTACCATTTGCTTGGGAAGGCATTTCAATCTCTACAAAGTTAAATAAATCTTGAAAAATAAAAGGCTGCAATTGTTTTTGATGTACGATAAGGTGATCGCCATCTTTAATTAAATCATGATCATGGAGAGTTTGCCCATTTCTTTGAAATTCAGTAACTGTTTTCGTAAGTTGAATTTCTTTCCCGTTAAAGTAGACTGGAATTGATTGGGAGAGCATGAACTGTTTTTTGTCTGCAAACTCTTGAATGGTAACGGTTTTTTTTGCTTCAACAACAATCTGATCTTGATCTTCGATGATATGATTTAATTTTGCTTCCAACCCATTTTTGTAAAGCTTCCCGGAAAAGGAAGGAATAATGGTATCCTTTTGATTCAAAGTGACTCGGAAAGGCTTTAGCTGCAGAAAAAAATGATCTAGATTAAGGGCGATGAACGCTTCCTCTATCGTGTCTGGCATTTTGTATTCGATCTTATCCCGATCCTCAATAATCACGTCAGGAGATACCTCTGTACCATTGCGCGTAATAATGGGATTAAGCTCATAATATTTCCCATTAATTGTTATCTTCTTAGTAGGGATTTCATCAAGCAATTCGTGAATTTTTAAGCTTGTTTTTTCTCCATCTTTCCCTCTTTCAAGCGTTAAAATATCTCCATTTTTTACGACATCATCAAAAGAGCAGGCCTCGCCATTAATGAATAACTTTGGAGGGCTTCCATGCTGTCCTGGGATTGTAATTTGCTGTCCATTTAATGAGACGATCATGGCTAATCCAGGTTTTCCATATAGCTTATTCATCTTGATTCCCGCTGCAAGGAGACAATCTCCAACCGTTAATTTTTTTACTTCGAACAGGCGTACAGGCTGTTCATTCACATATACCGTTACGTAATGTACAGGTGTTTTTTGTGCGGCAATGGCAATCCCAATAGGGGTTACGAGCTCAGGTCCTTTTGTAATGCTTTCATCAAGCGTTAACGATGTAATGGCATCAATGCCGCGGATTGCAACGCGATTAACAGGTAAATTTAGTCTTTCAGCAATTCGTCGCGGTAAATCAGGAGTCTGGCTACCTCCACCTACGAGCATAACCGCTTTCGGTGATTTTTGTCCATTTAATCGGTAAATTTCATCACAAATGGCTGTGGCCAGTCGATCGATAGCAGGGCCAATTTGTGCGATCATTTCTTGTTTTGGAACTTCCGATTCAAACCCTAAAATGTCCGTGATCATCACGCTGTCTTTTGCGTTAATCTCCCGTTTTGCCTTTTCAGCTAAAGGAAAATCTAATAAAAATTGATCACTGATGGCCTCAGTAATTTCGTCGCCAGCAATTGGTACCATTCCGTAAGCAATAACCGTACCAGAATCAGTTAAGGCAATATCTGAAGTACCGGCTCCAATATCGACAAGGGCAACGTTTAATCTTCTCATACTTGGAGGAATCAGGACGTTAATGGCAGCGATTGGCTCAAGCGTCAAAGCTTCCATTTCTAAATCCGCTCGATGAAGGGCTGAAATTAAAGATTCGACCACTACTTTTGGCAAAAAAGTAGCAATAATCTCTACGGACGCCTCGTCTCCTTGCTGGTCAATCAAGCTTCCAATTTCTTCTCCATCTAAGCGATAGTAGAGAACGGAGTAGCCGACACAATAATAATAATGACTTGAATCTTCTTCATGTTTTTCAGCTACAAGGCTTTGTGCTTTTTGAACCGTGCTTAACTCAAGGTGAAGAATATCTTCTTTTTGAATCATTGGCTTTCCTTTAATATCAATAGATACCATAGCTCTCTCGGTTTTTAGAGCTCTTCCCGCTGCGGCAACGCTAACCCTTTTTAACGGCCCGTGTTTTACCTCTAGCTGTTCCTTAATTTCTGTAATAATTTTGGATACGGATAGTACATCATGAATTTGACCGTCCAGCATGGCACGTTCTGAATGTTCGATCGCGAGCATATCAACAACATGATAATTTTGCTCATTCTCTTCCAAAATGATTCCGACAACGGAACGTGTACCAATATCTAAGGCAAACAATTTTTTCTTTTCTTGCAAAACGATACACCTTCTTTAACTATTAATCATACGATTAATCATATACTCTTAAAATACTTTAATGCTTAAAAGCGTTTAATTATTAAAGAAAAGTACGTGACATTGATAATAAATTCATATATAATAACTCTAATTATACAGAAATGTCTCTCATTTAAACAGGGCATGAAACAATATTTCTGAATGTGTAAAAAGTAAAGGTAAAAAAGATTCGAAAGGACGGGAAAAAATGAGCAATATGAAACTTGAAGAATTGCGAGATCGTGTTGACGAACTGAACGTTCAACTACTCAATCTAATTAATGAAAGAGCACGACTTGTGCAAGAAATTGGACGTGTTAAAGAAACTCAAGGTGTTAATCGCTACGATCCGGTTCGTGAACGCAAAATGCTAGACTCCATACTTGAGAAGAATGACGGTCCTTTTGAAAAATCGACACTACAGCATCTGTTTAAAGAGATTTTTAAAGCTGGCTTAGAATTGCAGGAGGATGACCATCGTAAAGCTTTGCTTGTTTCGCGTAAAAAACATCCAGAAAACACAATTGTTGAGGTAAAAGGAGCACAGATTGGCGCTGGTGCTCAACAATTGATTTTCGGACCATGTGCGGTGGAATCTTATGAGCAAGTGGCAACTGTTGCGGAAGCGGTGAAAGCAAAAGGATTGAAGCTATTGCGAGGGGGCGCCTATAAGCCAAGAACATCACCATACGACTTCCAAGGTTTAGGTGTTGAAGGGTTGAAAATTTTAAAAAGAGTAGCTGATGAGTATGACTTGGCTGTTATTAGCGAAATTGTGAATCCGGCAGATATTGAAATGGCAGCTCAATATATAGATGTTATTCAAATTGGTGCCCGTAATATGCAAAACTTTGAACTCTTGAAAGCAGCTGGAGCTGTCAATAAGCCAGTTCTGTTAAAAAGAGGATTAGCGGCGACCATTGAGGAGTTCATCAACGCTGCCGAATATATTATGGCGCAAGGAAACGGTCAGATCATTCTTTGTGAACGCGGGATTCGCACATATGAAAGAGCAACGAGAAATACGTTAGATATTTCTGCTGTCCCAATCTTGAAGCAGGAAACCCATTTGCCAGTCCTTGTAGATGTGACCCATTCAACTGGTAGAAGAGATCTCCTTCTCCCAACTGCAAAGGCTGCGTTAGCGATTGGCGCTGATGGTGTAATGGCAGAAGTACATCCGGACCCAGCGGTTGCTCTGTCAGACTCAGCACAGCAAATGGATCTTGATCAATTTGATCAATTTATGGAGCAGCTTGTCGCTTCTTCGCTAGTACGAGTATAATCTCTTCTTCATACACAATAAACAGTCTTCTGCTGTGGGCAGAAGGCTGTTTCATTTTTGCTGAATAAGTGCTAGACACAACACTGTTACGGGAGACTATTATGACTTGAAATCTTTAAGCTATAAGGATGGAAATAACAATAGAAGAAAGATGTTCAGAAAACATCGAGGAAAAAATGCTTTTATAAAGCTTATACTGAGCTCGAAGTTTTTTATTAGGTTAAAGCCTCACTTGCTCTCAATTTGTTGACGATTTTCAATGCTCATTAAGAAATCTTTAAGAAAAATAAGGGATTTTGTCATTGATTTTCGACTTTTTTGTAAAAAAATTAGTCTTGACATTGCGAGAGATAGCGGAGTGAAGTATTATTAAGTACATAATTACACACTAAAGCGTGTTAATATAGGTTAAAATAAAAATAAATCATTGTTTTAGAATAAGGAGTCGATTGTGATGAATATAACGATATACGATGTGGCAAGAGAAGCTAACGTATCGATGGCAACAGTTTCGCGTGTTGTGAACGGGAATCCCAATGTAAAGCCTGCTACGAGAAAAAAGGTATTAGAAGTAATAAGCCGATTAGGCTACAGACCCAATGCGGTGGCACGAGGGCTGGCAAGTAAGAAAACAACAACAGTTGGAGTAGTTATTCCAGATATTTCAAGTACCTTTTTCGCAGAGTTAGCGCGAGGGATTGAGGATATCGCAACCATGTACAAGTACAATATTATTTTGAGTAACTCGGACCAGAATAAAGAAAAAGAACTTCACTTATTAAATACCATGCTTGGAAAACAAGTAGATGGAATCGTGTTTATGGGTGGGAATATCACTGAGGAACATGTGGAGGAATTTGAAAAATCTCCTGTACCAATTGTATTGGCTGGTTCTATTGAAGAAACAGAACAGGTTCCATCTGTAAACATTGATCATGAACAAGCGACATACGATGCAGTTTCTTCTTTTGTTGAAAAAGGTCATAAGAAGATTGCTTTCGTGATTGGACCATTCCATGAGCCAATTAATGAAAAGAAAAAATTAATCGGGTACAAGCGTGCACTTCATGAAGCCGGTATTGATTACAACGAAGAATTGGTTGTTGAAGGGGACTATACTTACGATTCTGGAATTGAAGCATTTGAAAAATTAATGGAGCTTGAAGACAAGCCTACTGCCATATTTGTTGGCTCAGATGAAATGGCTTTAGGGGTTGTTCATGGGGCAGAGGATCAAGGCTATAGCATTCCTGCTGACTTTGAAGTGATTTCATCAGATAATACAAGGCTAGCGTTAATGGTTCGTCCACAGCTTACAACCGTTGTTCAGCCGTTGTATGATATCGGAGCGGTAGCCATGCGCTTATTAACAAAATTAATGAATAAAGAGAAAGTGTCAGAGCAAACGGTAATTCTGCCACACCGCATTGAACTGCGCAGCTCTACGAAGTAAGGAGCGCATAATAAAACGAGGGCGTCCTGATAATGGACGTCCTCGTTTTTGTCTAATGTAACTTGGAATATGCTGGATTTCCTACGGAATTAAAGGAGTATAGGAGAAACGGCCTCTCACACCTTTAATCCTCCATTGTTGATAAATCGCCAGTTGGTAAGTCGAGCTCCCATGCTTTAAGGACACGTCGCATAATTTTTCCGCTTCGAGTTTTTGGAAGCTTATCACGGAATTCAATTTCACGTGGTGCTGCATGTGCTGCAAGTCCTTTCTTCACAAATTGACGAATATCTTCCTTTAAATCATCACTTACTTCGTAACCATCACGGAGAGCAATGAAGGCTTTGATAATTTCCCCGCGAACTGGATCAGGCTTGCCGATTACGCCTGCTTCAGCTACTGCTGGGTGTTCAACCAGTTTGCTTTCCACTTCAAATGGTCCTACTCGTTCACCAGAAGTCATAATGACATCGTCAACACGGCCTTGGAACCAGAAATATCCGTCCTCATCCATATAGGCTGAATCTCCAGAGACATACCAATCACCTGGCATAAAGTAGGATTGATATTTTTCCTCATTGTTCCAAATGGTTTTCATCATCGATGGCCAGCCTTTTTTGATCGCTAAATTTCCCATGCGATTTGCTGGCAGCTCATTTCCTTGGTTATCGACGATAGCCGCTTTCACACCTGGAATAGGTTTTCCCATAGAACCTGGGCGTATTTCCATACAAGGATAATTGGAAATTAACTGTGCACCTGTTTCCGTCATCCACCAATTGTCATGGATGCGACGATTAAATACTTTCATTCCCCATCTAACAACTTCAGGATTAAGCGGTTCTCCCACACTAAGTATATGGCGAAGCTGGCTTAGATCATAGTCTTTAATAATTTCATCTCCAGCCCCCATCAGCATGCGAAATGCAGTAGGAGCGCTGTACCAAACGGTTACGCCATACTCTTCAAGCATTTTGTACCATGTATTTGGATCAAATCTTCCTCCAACAATGAGATTGGACGTTCCTGTTAACCAAGGGCCGAATATCCCATATGATGTGCCAGTTACCCAGCCTGGATCAGCCGTACACCAATAAACATCATCATCCCGCAGATCAAGCACCCATTTAGCTGTTTGATAATGCTGGAGCATGGCGTTATGAACATGTAAAACACCCTTTGGTTTGCCAGTTGAGCCTGAAGTGTAGTGAAGAATTAATCCGTCCGTTCTTTCCACCCATTCGATTTCCAGCTTATTGCTTGCCTCTTGCAGACGCTTATTAAAATCAATATATTGTTCGCTCTCTTGAATTTCATGACCAACGAGGAAAATATGCTTTAAAGCGGGTAATTCGCCCACTGGAACGCGTTCAAGCAATTCAGGTGTTGTGACGAGCACCTTTGCTTCACTATCTTCGAGTCGATCCCGAACCGCCCCTTCCATAAATGCTTCAAATAAAGGACCAACGATCGCACCCAACTTAATAGCGCCTAGTACAGTGAAATATAGTTCAGGAGAGCGGGGCATAAAAATAAATACTCGATCCCCTTTTTCAACATCCCCATACGTTTTCAGTACATTTCCAGCCTTATTTGTAAGCTCCTTCATTTCTTTAAAGGTATACTTTTCATTTCGATTAGCATCACGGTAATATAGGGCGACTTTATTTTTTCGATAGGAATTTGCATGTTTATCGATCGCTTCATGAGCCATATTTACAAGCCCTGTCTCGGCCCAAGAAAATTGCTTTTCGACTTCCTTCCAATCGAAGTTTTCATATGTTTCACGATAATTTTGTAAGTTATATTCCCCTTGTATAACTGGTAGCGTTTCCAATTTCATTGTAAAAAGTATCCCCCTTTTTGATATCGTTGTATTTATTATATTACAAATAATTACTTTTCACAATTTTAAAAATATTCATTTGTAAAATAATGATAAAAGTCACTAAAATAATAAAAATACTGAAAATTTTGTGAAAGCGCTTTATTATAAATTAATTCATGTATAATAATAGTAATTATTCATATTGAGTTAATCTCATTATCGGTTTAGATAGACTGGATCACGCTAAAGAAGTTTTTTGTGAATCAATTAAAATATTTAGGTGGTGGAGCCGTGGAACATAAAAAAACATATAATGCGAAAGAACTAAAGACTCCTCATGGAGATTTAATAATCGAAGGGCCGATTTCCTCAGAGACGTTATCGCAATTGGAGTTTCATGAGGATCTGGTGGCGTTTCGCCCTGCAGCTCAGCAGCATAAAGCATTGCTTGGGATTGCGGATTTGCCAGAAGGAAGAATTATTATCGCGAGGCATAAGCAAATGATAGTTGGCTATGTCACGTATTTATACCCTGATCCTTTGGAAAGATGGTCAGAAGGAAAAATGGACAATCTTATCGAATTAGGAGCTATTGAGGTCATTCCGAAATTTCGGGGCTGTCAGGTGGGGAAAAATCTCCTCATCGTTTCAATGATGGATGATGCAATGGAAGACTATATAACGATTACAACGGAATATTACTGGCATTGGGATTTAAAAGGGACGGGATTAAATGTATGGGAATATCGTAAAGTAATGGAAAAGATGATGAATGCTGGCGGACTTGAATGGTTTGCAACAGATGACCCGGAAATCAGTTCCCATCCGGCTAATTGCTTAATGGTGAAAATTGGGAAACGAGTTGATAATGAATCGATCCAAAGATTTGATCAGCTTCGTTTTATGAATCGGTTTATGTACTAGAACCGTTGTCTTTACGTAAGGAAGTAAAGAGTGTTTAGGAGGTTTCATGATGATTGTCGAAGAAATAATGATTTCGAAACTGTATACATTAGAAAAAGAAAATACGATAGAAGAAGCAATTCATTTAATGAAAGAAAATCGAATAAAGCATATCCCCATCGTCGATCGTGACATGCGTTTAATCGGCATTGTGACGGATCGCGATATAAAGGAAGCAATCCCTTCAATTTTTTTCTTTGATGATAATCGGGAAATTTTACAAAAACCTTTGGAATCGATTATGACAACGGAAGTGATTACTGGTCATCCATTGGATTTCGTTGAAGAGGTCGCTGCCATTTTTTATGAAAGTAAAATTGGCTGCCTTCCAATTTTGAAGGATAAAAGGCTAGTAGGAATTATTACGCAAACGGATTTACTTCATACTTTAGTAGAATTGACCGGAGCTCATCAGCCCGGCTCACAAATTGAGATTCGCGTGCGTAATAAGATGGGGATGCTCTTTCGCTTATTTTCAGATATTCAAAACTGCAAGGTGAACATATTAAGTGTGCTCGTATACCCTGATAAAAGAGATGAGGACTTTAAAATAATTGCCTTAAGGATCCAAACGATGAATCCGCTTCGCTTAATTGAAGAACTTGAGAAATCAGGGCATGAGGTGCTATGGCCAAATCTTCCGGGGATGGAAGTATGATGCGGGACTCTATTTTTATTTTTTCTGAAGAACAATTAAACTATAAATTTAATAAGGAGCACCCTTTTAATCAATTAAGATTAAAGCTCACTTTAGATTTATTAAAGGAAATGAAGGCGATCTCAAGTAAAGATATTGTTGCTCCTCGACGGGCTACTGACGAAGAACTGCAGCTTATTCATGATCCCAATTATGTAATCGCTGTCAAGAAGGCGGGAAATGGTGAGCTGTCCGAGGATGCGGCAGAAAGTTATGGATTGGGAACAGAGGACACACCCATTTTTCCAGGTATGCATGAGGCTAGTGCGCTGCTCGTTGGCGGAACCTTGACTGCTGTTGACTACGTTATGGAAGGAAAGAGCAAGCATGCAGTGAATTTAGGAGGAGGTCTTCATCACGGTTTTCGGGGAAAGGCATCAGGATTTTGTATTTATAATGACAGCTCTGTGGCGATTAAGTATATTCAAGAGAAATATGGTGCCCGCGTGCTATATATCGATACAGATGCTCATCATGGAGATGGTGTTCAATGGGCATTTTATGAAGATCCAAATGTTTGCACATTATCGATCCATGAGACAGGAAGATACCTTTTTCCAGGAACGGGAAATGTCAATGAACGGGGGCAAGGAAAAGGATATGGTTATTCCTTTAATGTACCGGTCGATGCCTTTACTGAAGATGACTCTTGGTTGTATGCTTACACGAATTCTGTACGAGAGGTTGCTGAATTTTTTAAACCTGACGTTATTGTGACGCAAAATGGAGCAGATGCCCATTATTTAGATCCACTGACACATTTATCTACAACAATGCGAATTTACCGAGAAATTCCGAAGCTTGCTCATGAAATTGCCCATCAATATTGTGATGGTAAATGGATTGCTGTAGGTGGGGGAGGCTATGATATTTGGCGCGTTGTACCAAGGGCATGGAGCTTGATTTGGATGGAAATGACAGGGAATCAGAAATGCTACGGCGATATCCCGAAGGAGTGGATTGAGCGTTGGCAAGCAGAAGCTCCTGTCACTCTCCCCTCTGAATGGGACGATCCACAAGGAATGTATCGGCCGATTCCAAGAAAAAATGAAATTACTGAAAAAAATGCCCAAACAGTAACGAATGCACTCTATTCAATACGGAGCCGGAAAAGAAAAGAATCGACTTAAGAGAAAAACAAATCGTTTATTTTTCTTTTAAAATCAAGCAGTTGTAGGAATTAGCAATTCAACTACAACTGCTTTTCTTTTTATTTGTGGCTACGAAAGTTTAGTGAAGTGGTCATGACGAGCATCTATAGTTTAAAATCGTCTATCATTTCCTGCAATTGTTGTGCTCTCATGCTTAATGAATCGACAGAGGAGGTGACCTCTTCCATAGAGGCAAGTTGTTCTTCAGTAGCAGCAGCTACAGATTGGATGTTATCTTCTGTAATTTCTGTTTGCTTGGCTACATTTTCAATCGAACTTCTTAATTGATTGGATTGTGTTAGCATGCTATTGATTGAACTGACGATCTTTTGAACCTCATGGGCAACATTTTTCGTGCTATTTGCAATAGTGGAAAAAGTTTCACCTGTTTTACTTACGAGATTCATCCCTGCTGTTGCCTCTGTCGTTACTTTTTCCATAGATTCAATTGAATGAAGAGTGTCTGCTTGAATCGCATTCACTAATGTGCGAATTTGTTCAACAGACTTTGAAGAATTATCCGCTAGCTTCCTCACTTCATTGGCTACTACCGCAAATCCCTTTCCTTGTTCCCCAGCTCTTGCCGCTTCAATAGCCGCGTTCAAACTTAAGAGATTCGTTTGCTCAGCTATCGCTGTTATCGCGTTTAAAATTTCTTCAATTTGCTTCGAACGTGTTCCCAGCTGTTCAATAACATTTGCAGTTAATCGCACCGATTGATGAATGACTTCCATTTGTTTAATGGTATCTTCTACAATAACGTTTCCGTTTTCAGCTTCTTCACTAGACATTGAAGAGGTTGTCCCAACTTCATGAGTAACGCTTGAAATATGGGAAAGCTTCTGGGCGAACTCTTCCATTTGCACCATGTTTGTTTTCGCCTCATCCACTTGTGTACCTACAATAGAGGTTACGGTTTCAACGGAATTGGTTATCTGGTAAGTTGCTTTTGTTGTTTCTTCAGTGATGGCGAGTAATTGTTCACTTGCCGCTGCCACCTCTTGAGAGACCTCTTGGCTGTTGCGAAGGACTTTTTTAAAGGAAGAAAGCATTTTATTAATTGCCTCTCCAATAATGGCGAATTCATCTTTTGATGTGATCGGCACTGTCTTGAGCAAATCACCTTCCGATATTTTGGCAGTAATGCTTTGGATACTTGCTACTTGCTCTTTAATGGCGAGATAGAAGCCGATAAGTAAGTATGATAATACGATAACAACTGCAAGGACGAGTGTAACTGTTAAATATAATTGATTTGTTAATTGCTTCACTTGTGCTGTTAGTAATTTATCCAACTCGTCTGTTTGGTAGGTCAATAATTCGAAAATACTATTAATGGTGTCAGTTGTTTTATCGAAATAGACTTCGGGCGCAATGGAGATCGTTGCCGCCAACAAGTCATTCTCAATTATTTGGGTAATTTGTTTCGCTTCGGCAATAGAGTTTGTTGCAAAAGTACCGATTGTTTTTTCCAAGGATGGTTCAAGATGAAAGACAATCTCATATGTGCGCTCCCCTTGGGTGATATATTCTTCCATCATTTTTAACAAGTATGTTAAATCGTTGTGCTCTTCATCAGTTATTTCCCTTTTGGTAGCTACGCCTACGCCGATAGCCCTTGATTTCCCCATGAACTCTGTGATTTGTGGAAGAGTTTGTTTTAATAAATTGGTTAAGTGATTATTTATTAGGGTGGAATCTAATGATAGATTTGTTTCATCGGAAATATTTAATAGAGTTCTAAACATCATGTCAATGAACTGATTATGTAATTCAATTGATTCAGGGATGGTTAGTAAAAGGGCATCACGTTTCACTGTTTCCCAATTTGAAAGTAGTGATGTAACATCCTCCTGCACTGTTGAAAGATGCTTCAATTCTTTCAAGGTTTCAGATAGTGAATGTAAATCATTATGGATCTTTTCTTCTACTTCCTTAAGAGAACTATTTGCTGATTGCTCACCACTTAATACGTTCACCGATAATCCTCGATGCTGTTGTGTAGATTGAATAAGCGGATAAATTTTTTGGAATAGTTCAATTCCAGTTCTTTCTTTATTTGTAAATGCGATTTCACTGTAAATGTCGGAGACGATTGTCGAGATCAGGAAGCTGATCGTAAAGAATACTACGACAAATAGTACAAGGAACTTTTTAAAGAATGAAAACTTGTTTAATAAAATTTTTGCTGGTTTAAACAATAGCTGCATATTATTTTCTCCTTATTTTAAATGTTTTTCTAAATATAACCAAATAATAAAGAGATTTCCGTGGCTTTTATCACTTATACAATGTGAATATATAGGAAAATAGTTGTGTTTTTTAGAGATGGTTCAAAAAAATAGGGTAAATTTACAATAGTTGCGTAATTTTAATGGAGGTTTTTTACTATTTTACTTTGCCAATCTAATACGAGAGTGAGAAGTAGTACCATTGCGATCTGGCTTAATTGGGGGAATAGGGATTGAAGCAAGGCTGCCTACGAAATAAGTTAAAATGGTTTAACAAAAATTAATGAAAAAATGCTAGGTTATTTGGAAGCAAGAGGGTTTTTAGGGGGACCTCTTTATTAACTTCCTTAGATGGTTTCAATGGTTGATTTAGCAATGGAAAAACGAATTGGATTTACTATTCTTGCCAAATCGAAAACATCAAGTTTATGTGGCTTTAAAGGGAATTAAAAACCTAATTTTCGAACCAGCAATCGCTTTCGCACTGAACGTATGAAAGACGTCATGTATGAATGAAATTTTTTTTGTAAAAAAAGGAAATTCTCCGTTTATTCATCTGCAAAAGAAAAAGCTGATATCAAAAAGTCGTTTTTAACGACTTTTTGACACAGCTTCTTACTTAACATTCAAGCATCTTAATAAAGTTTTCTCTGTATCTAAAAGTAATAACTTTAGCTTTCGTTTCCATCATCAGGTGGATTAGGAGGCTCTTTATCGCCGCCATTTCCATCTTGATCCCCATTGCCTGGAGGGGTTACAGGTGGAGTAGCAGGCGGTTTTTCTGGTTTCTCTGGTTTTTGCGGTTCTTCTCCTTTATTAGGATCGATAGGATCCTCTTTATCTTCAGGACCGATTCGAATCTCATCTGAAGGCGCTGACTCTTGTCCCGCAATATCTACGGCGGTCACATAATAGATACCATTATCACCTTTATAAGCAAGGGTTTCACCTGCTTTTATTGAAGCAACTTTCTTTCCGTCTTTATATACACGGTACCCTATCACATCATTCTCAGGGTGTTTGCTCCAAGTGATTGTGTTGCTAGTAACCTTTGCCGCCATCTTCGCTGGAACTTTCCCATTTTCCTGTATTTTATCATCTGGAAGCAATATTTTCGCCCAGCGTTCTTTATTCTTAGGAATAAGCTGTTGTGGGTTTACCCTTATGCCAAAGATTTTTTCGATATAGTCAGGGTTTAGAATAACGCCTAGTTCCGCAAATTCATCTGGTGTAGAGTCTAAAGCTAAGTATTTTTTATCACCAATTTGAACATATTTGCCATCAATTAAACTATCATCAACTTTACTTGGAACAAATTTTGCATTGAACAAATCTGTTTCCACTAAACCAGCCCTTGCACAAGCATCAGAAGGGAGCAAGCCAGAAATAGCACAGAAGGAACGTCGTACAATTCCACCTGGCATTTTAATTGTTTCTGCTGGATCGACTAATTCAGGGGCAACATCGTATGCAGCATTCATTAGCTTAGCCCATAAATAAATATTCCGATTTGAATAAGACATCCCTTTATATGTTACCTGTAATGGCTTAGGTGTATCGTAGCCCATCCATGTTCCAAAGGAAACATTCGGATTAATTCCAACAAACCAAGCATCTTTATAATCTTGACTCGTTCCGGTTTTTCCAGCCCAATCAGCACTGAATTTTAAGCGACTGTTCAAAGAACCAGCAGTTCCTGAACGAACAACATCGCGCATCATATCATACGTTAAATAAGCCGTTTGTGGACTAAATACTTCTACTGGTTTTGCCTCATGTTGATAAATGGCATTCCCATCTTTATCAACGATTTTTTCAATCATATAAGCATCGACAAATTGACCGTTGTTGGCAAAAGTACCATAGGCATTTACATTTTCTTCCACAGTGACTCCGTTTGTTAAACCTCCGATTGCAGTGGAACGGTTTGAGTAATCTTCTTCTGTAAGGGAAGTGAAGCCCATTTTCGTTAAGTATTCCGCAGGACGCTTACCTAAAATATCGATGTATGCTTTTACAGCAGGGACATTATATGATCTTGCTAATGCGTAACGGGCAGTTACAAGTCCACTATACCCTCCTCCATAGTTGCTAGGCCATGGATTGTTGGAAGCAGGGTTTAATTTTAATGGTAGGTCAGGTAAAATCGTTCCCGGTGCTAAGCTCCCCAGTTCCATTGCTGGTGCATACACAAGCAGTGGCTTCATCGTTGAACCATTGGAACGTTTCGCACTGGTTGCATGGTTTAATTGTTGTTGAGAGAAATCCCGGCCGCCGACAAAGCTAATAATTTTACCTGTTTTGTTTTCGATCAGCATAGCTCCAACTTCAACAGGTTTATTAACGGTTACCTTTTCGCCCGTTTCTGGGTCTGTTTCAACAACTTGAATATCACTGCCGTAATATTCAAATTCATCTTTTACCTTTTGCATTGCGTCATAAATGTCTTTATTTATTGTTGAATGAATTTCATAGCCGTTTTGACGCAGGTCACGGTCGGCCAGTGTCAAATATTCCTTTTTTAATTCGTCATCCTTTTGCAAATCCTCTTCTGTATATCCATCTTTTTCAGCGAGAATCACTGATAATACATCAACAGCTCTTTTTTCAAGCTCGAATGTTAAATATGGATATTGCTCCTGAGGACTTGTAGAATGAGAGATGAAATCTTGTGTAATATCATAGTTTAAGGCTTCTTCATATTCCGCTTGTGTAATTGAACCGTTGTCATACATTCTTTGTAAAACAGTTTTCATTCGTGTCAATCCAGGTTCTAGATTGCTTTTGATTTCCCCTTTATTTGTAAAAGGTGTATAACCAAACGGACTTTGAGGAAGCCCGGCGATAAAGGCGGCCTGCGGCAAGGTAAGCTCCTTCGCAGTTACGCCAAATATTCCCTTTGCGGCTGCTTGAACTCCCCCGATGTTTCTGCCTGAGGAATTTCTCCCGAAAGTAGAAACATTTAAGTAAGCTTCCAAAATTTCATCTTTGTCAAAGAACTTTTCAAGTCGAAGGGCAAGAAGAATTTCCTTCGCTTTACGTTCAAACGAAATTTCATTGGTAAGAATTTGATTTTTAATTAACTGCTGTGTTAACGTACTACCACCAGTCTGCACAGAAGAGTTTGTCACTTCCTGAAATACAGCGCGCATGAGCGCTTTCGGGACGACACCGTGGTGCTCATAAAAATACTCGTCCTCTGTCGCGACAATCGCTTTGATTAGAAATTCCGACACATCTTCTAATTGTACTTCTTCCCGTTCAAGGTCAGTCCGAAGCTTTCCTAAATAAACGTTGTTAGCAAAGTACAAATTGGAGGTCTCCTCATAGTTGTATATATCCTTTTTCATACTATCGTAGGAGCGGAGCGGTTCATTTTTAACCAATGAGGCAAAATATCCAGCACCAACTCCTCCGGCAAACGCACCGCCAAGGATAATTAAAACGAGAAATACAAGGACCAAGTTCCATACTACCTGATAGGTAATGCTTGCACCTTTTTTTGTTTTTTTATTTGTAAAAAAATCTTGGCAAGACTTCAGAATTTGTTTGAAATTAAATTTTTCTTTCAATCTTATCATTCCCCCTAAAATCACATACATTATAGCATAAAGAGCAAAACAAGTATTGCTGATAAAGATAATTTTCAAATATTACTTAAATTCTATTTGACAAACGCATCCTTTTTATGATAAAAATTCTTTATCTTATATATGAAATAAGCTATGATGGGATCGAATTTCCAAAGGCCTTGCTATATGTTGGTGTTGATTTTGGCTCAAACAATCGTTTTATCAACAATCGTATTTAACAAAGCCTTTTCAAGAGTAGTGCTCCTATCTCTGGATCAGAAAGCTGACGGTTGCTGCGAGTCAGTACATGTAGAGAGCACGAATTACCTCCCTGAGCTTTTGCTGTGAACCGTCAAGTACTAGCAGTAAACGGAAATTCCGTTATCTTAATTAAGTGGAGAAGCCTTTTTTTGGTGTTCTCAAGTTGGGTGGTACCGCGTATTAACGTCCCTTCGATCAAATCGAAGGGATTTTTTTATTGGACTTTTGTCTTATCTATTATAATTTTATGATACGAAGGCTCTGGATGAAAAGACGCTAGCATGTTTAGCTGCATACGTATTTACAAAACAAGTTTGGAGGAAAAGAAGATGGAATTATTACAGGATTTACAGTGGCGTGGCATCATTTATCAGCAAACAGATGAAGAAGGGTTAAAGGAACTGTTAAATAATGAAAAAATTTCTTTATACTGTGGTATGGATCCAACTGGAGACAGCATGCATATTGGCCATTTGCTGCCGTTTTTAACATTAAGGCGATTTCAAAATGCTGGTCATCGGCCAATTGTTCTTGTCGGTGGGGCAACTGGATTGATAGGTGATCCAAAGGCCACTGAGGAAAGAGTGCTGCAAACCCTTGAAACGGTACAAAAAAATGTTGTAGCATTAACGGAACAGTTAAAAATGATCTTTGATTTTGAAGGTGAAAATGGAGCTGTCATGGTCAACAATTACGATTGGACAGCACCGATGAATATCATTACATTTTTAAGAGATTACGGAAAGCATATTGGCATCAATTACATGCTAGCCAAGGATACCATTGCGTCCCGCTTGGAAACAGGAATATCTTTCACAGAATTTACGTATACGATTCTTCAAGGCATGGATTTTAAACATTTGTATGAAAATCATAATTGTAAGCTGCAAATTGGTGGTAGTGATCAATGGGGGAATATTACAACAGGCCTTGAGTTGATTCGTAAAATGACTGATGAGAATTCAAAAGCATTCGGATTAACGATTCCACTAGTGACAAAAGCAGATGGTACAAAATTCGGAAAAACGGAGGGTGGTGCTGTTTGGTTAGATCCGAAGAAAACCTCTCCTTATGAATTCTACCAATTTTGGATTAATACAGCAGACGCCGATGTCGTCAAATACTTAAAATACTTCACATTCCTGTCTAAAGAAGAGATTGAATCATTGGAACAATCGGTTCAGGAGGAAGCACATTTACGCAGAGCACAAAAGGCGCTTGCGGAGGAAATGACCCGTCTAATTCATGGAGAAGAAGCGCTGAAACAAGCAATTAAAATTACGGAATCGCTGTTTAGTGGGGACATTAAGAGTTTAACTGCTACTGAAATAAAGCAAGGTTTTAAAGATGTGCCTTCATATAAATTAGATACAAAAGAAGATGTTGGAATCGTTGACTTATTGGTGAATGCAAAAATTTCTCCATCGAAACGTCAAGCTCGTGAGGATGTCGCAAACGGAGCTATTTATGTAAACGGAGAAAGAATGGTTGAATTAGATTATGTTCTTTCAGATAAGGATCGGATCGAAGGGCAATTCACCGTCATTCGCCGTGGAAAGAAGAAGTATTTCTTAATTGAAGGATAACATCGTGGTAACCAGCGCTTTAGAGTGCAGTCAAAAGGTATCGAGAGCTATTATCTCGTTACCTTTTTTTCGGGCACAAGCCTTCAGTTTCTTGGTGCTAAGCTTTGTTATGGCTCATGCTACTGTATTCGCTATAACAAAGAGGATTCAAGCTATGAGAAAAGCTAAAAACCCGGGAGGGCTAAATTTAGCGCTTATCCACTCCAAAGTAAAAATACCTATTTAAGATTTCTATTTTTAGTGCGAAGATAGATTGAGAATCATGAAAATGAATTTTCAAAATAATTTCGTAAAAATTGAAACTTTTTTCCAAATTAGCCGTACTAAAGGTATAGCAATTTGATTAAGTATTTCACCGAAAGGAGGCTATTTGTTGATAATGGTAATTAGTTTATAGAAAGAGGGTGATACATATGGAACTGTTCGGAACGTCTATTCAGTCTGTTTACTTAATAACATTAATCATAGCCGGCGCCTTAACATTGCTATACATTTTATTTAGTGACTTACTTGAAGGACTTACTGAGCTAATCCCGTTCATTAATCCAGCTCTTATTCTCGCTTTTATTACGTTTTTCTCCGCAAGTGGCTATTTATTTGAATTGCTGACTTCATTAAACAGCATTATAGTCATCATCATTTCGATCCTTATAGCTTTATTATTAGATACATTGCTTAATATTTTTGTACTTATTCCTTTGTCCTCCGCTGAAGAATCGCTGGTGTATTCTACAAATTCCTTGAGAGGGAGAATTGGGAAAGTGATCATACCAATTCCTGAAGATGGGTTTGGTGAAGTAATGTTGAAAAGTGCAAGTGGAACGGTTGCGAAATCTGCCGTTAGCTTTAAAGGTGAAAGTATTGAAGAAGGACAGCATGTTCTCGTTATCGAAGTAAAAAACGGAGTGCTTCATGTGGTGCCCCATGAAACACAAGAGGATTTCTCATTTTAAAAGCATAGGAGGAAGTTAAATGTTACCGATCTTAGTCGTTATTGGAATTGTCGCTTTTTTATTAATTGCATTAATTGCAGTATTTGTAACAAAGTACCGTACTGCAGGACCAGATGAAGCATTAATCGTAACCGGAAGCTATTTAGGCAATAAAAATGTCCATGTGGATGAATCCGGCAATAAAATCAAGATTATTCGCGGTGGTGGAGCTTTCATTCTCCCAGTTTTTCAACAAGCAGAACCGTTAAGTCTATTGTCTAGTAAACTGGAAGTGACAACACCTGAAGTGTATACGGAGCAAGGTGTTCCTGTTATGGCTGATGGTACAGCAATTATTAAAATTGGCGGTTCAATAGAAGAAATTGCCACAGCAGCGGAACAATTTTTAGGAAAGCCGAAGGAAGACCGCGAAAATGAAGCTAGAGAAGTTCTCGAAGGTCATCTTCGCTCGATTTTAGGTTCGATGACGGTCGAAGAAATTTATAAAAATCGAGATAAGTTCTCACAAGAAGTGCAAAGGGTTGCTTCGCAGGATTTAGCGAAAATGGGTCTTGTGATCGTTTCCTTCACAATCAAGGATGTTAGAGATAAAAATGGTTATTTAGAATCATTAGGGAAGCCGAGAATTGCTCAAGTCAAAAGAGATGCAGACATTGCGACAGCGGAAGCGGAAAAGGAAACGAGAATTAAACGGGCAGAAGCTGATAAAGACGCGAAAAAGGCTGAATTTGAAAGAGCAACAGAAATTGCCGAGGCAGAAAAAGAAAATCAAATGAAAATGGCTGATTATCGCCGTGAACAGGATATTGCCAAAGCTCGTGCCGACCAAGCGTATGATTTAGAAACAGCGCGGTCGAAGCAAGAAGTTACAGAGCAAGAAATGCAAATCCGCATTATTGAGCGTCAAAAGCAAATTGAGCTTGAAGAGAAAGAAATATTGCGTCGTGAACGCCAATATGACTCAGAAGTGAAAAAGAAAGCGGACGCGGATCGTTATGCAGTTGAGCAGGCAGCTGCTGCAGATAAGGCGAAGCAATTAGCAGAAGCAGATGCGAATCAGTACCGGATTGAATCATTGGCAAAGGCGGAAGCGGAAAAGATTCGTTTGGATGGTTTGGCAAAGGCCGAAGCCGAAAGAGCACAAGGGGAATCGGAAGCAGATGTCATCCGTCTAAAAGGTCTTGCCGAAGCCGAGGCGAAACGCAAAATTGCCGAGGCATTCGAACAGTATGGGCAGGCTGCGGTTATCGATATGATTGTCCGTATGCTTCCTGAATATGCGAAACAAGTGGCCGGTCCATTGGGCAATATTGATAAGATAACGGTGGTGGACACTGGTGGAAATGGAGAAAACGGTGGCGCCAACAAAGTAACAGGCTATGCGACAAGCTTAATGTCATCCCTTCAAGAAACGCTCAAGGCCTCTTCAGGTATTGATGTCAAGAATTTACTTGAGAATTTTTCTGGCAAAGGCAATATCCGTGAAAGCATTGAGCAGCTAACAGATGAGTTAGGAAAAGCTGATAAGAATAACGAAACTGAATAAGAAATAAGAAACCTGTCGAAAATTGCGACAGGTTTCTTTGTGAAAAGGCCCCTGAAAATATGTACTTTTCAGAACTTTTTAGTAGAATGATATTAAAGGATTAAAGTGAAAATGGCAAACGAGTAATTTAAATTATCTGTAATGAGGGATAAAAATGAATAGTTTGAACACATATCTAATAGGAGACACATTAAGGTCATTTCGTGAATACAAAAAATTATCGATTGAAGAACTTTCAGAAGGTGTGTGTACAGAAGAAGAACTAAGTTCATTTGAAAAACAAGTCTCATACCCAGATCTCGAAACTTTGAATTCACTATTGAGAAAATTGAATGTCGACTTAGCTTATTTTTTTAACGTTGCCTCGAAGTCCTCTATCAATTATTCAAATGCGGTTATTCGATTGATTAATCGATATAAAAGGGATTGGGATTATGAAAGAATCCAAGAGATTTTAGATAAAGAATTATGCAACCCGATTTTTCAAACCGATCACTTAAGACAATTTCTCATTTGGCATCAAGGGATTTGTAAGTTTTACTTAGAGAAAAATCTGGACGAGGCATTGGAGCTATTGTATGAAGCCATTGATATTACGAATAAAAAAAGAGAAGATTTTAATGAAAGAGAAATTGAAATATTAACAAGCATTGCCATTTTGCATAAGGAATCTAATAAATTTGAGGAAGCGATATCAATATTCAAAAAGGCTTTAGATTATTTTGAAAGTCTTCCAGATATTCTTGATCCTAGAGGAAAGATAAGAGTTTATTTTGGATTAGCCCAGGCTTTAACAGAAGTATGTCAATATGAGGAATCTTTAATTTATTGCAAAACAGGCATTGAGTATTGTATTACTCATGAGCTTATATATTTATTATCAAGTTTATATTATCAGACTGGTGAAAATCTAATTAAATTGTTTCGTAAAGAGGAAGGATTAGAGTATTTAGATAGAGCAATATATATCCTTAAAGTGCAGGAAAATAAAAAATTTATAAAAATTATTGAAAATGAAAAAGACAAATTACTACATCAGTGGTAATATATAGTAGAATAAGGAATTTAGGAGGTAGGATATTTTGAAAAAAATAATGTTGAAAAGTGTGTTGGCTGTTTCGTTATTAGGTCTAGTTTTCTCATTTTCTAATTCAAGTGCTTCCGCAGGAATACCTTCTGAACACAAACATAGTGCAACGTATGAACTTGCAGGAATTCCTTCAGAACATTCAGTAATTAAACCACTAATGGGGATTCCTTCAGAACATTAATAAAGGGAAAAGCGAGGTATGAATTAAGTTCATCCTCGCTTTTTTGTTGCATTTTTAACTCCTTTATGCAGGATTTAAATAGAATTTTGGACCTTCAATAATGAAGCTATATGATTTGTTAAACACCTTTAATTGAAACAAGTTGAAAGTATTTTTAGAAGACCACATCTTGCTTACGTTTAAACCAGCTAGCCTTACGACTAAATGCTACAGCATAAACTCATTATTCTTTTATTTATCGTTCCACTCAAATCAAAATGCGGGTGGGCGACATTGTTACTGTTTAAGCTAAGTATGATCTAGTGGCGAGTGAGTTGGCTCCAACAGGTTCACTCTCTTGATTTTCTGATTCTGTGGTTGGGTCAATTTCCGGATCGGCCATAAACAGTCCTACTAGCATTAAAATAAAACCAGAGGCAATAAGAGTGAAAAATCTTTTTGTTACAAAGGTTTTTTTAAGCAGTGATACAACAAGATAGATTAATGATCCGATGAATAAAACAGTTCCTAAAATAAATATAAGCAAATCCATTTTTTTCCCCCTTCAATAACATTAGTTCCGCTTCGTAGTCCAAGTGCGTGTTTAATGATATTCCCATCCTACGAATAATAATAACAAATTATTTCTAAGTCAGCTTACTTTGTCGTTCCCAATGTGGATTAGTATTTTAACGATAGCCGTACGTTGAATTAAATGCTGAATAGAATAGGTACATAAGAATTGATTCCATATAAAAAAACCTTCCGTTTAGAAGGGCTACATATTATCAGTATGTAAAATTACTCCTCTTCATTTCTGAAGACTTTATCAGCATGTTGAATAGTAATAATTTTCTTTTCTGCATTGACTGTAATTACACAGTCCCAGGTTGGTTTAATCTGAAGATTTGCATTCTCATCAATCCAAAGAACACCATTCAATTCGAATGCGTCCTCTAAGATAACTAATTTTTTTTCATTGGGATCAGTAACAGGAAACAATCCTTCTTGTAAATCTACATTCCAATCAAAAAATTTAATTTGCTTCATAAAATCCTCCTTTAATCCCCAATAATATTTTCATATTTATCTAGAGATGCTATTCGTTTAGTACTAGTATTACCAACTTTCCAAGCTCTTTTGTTACCATTATAGCCCGTATGACCAGACTCGTCTTTATCTATTTTCCATTTTCCGATGGTAAAAGTTCCGCTGCTTTTCGATATTACTTGCAATATCAGACTTTTTTTGCTTTTAGGAATGTCTGCTGCAGCTTTTTCAGCTGCCTTTTTTCTAAAATATGCACTTACTTGATTAGACAACCATGATCCAGCAGCAATTATCGCTTCACCAATAACTAGAGCTCCAGTTGCAGTTAAAGCAATTTGACCTATACAATAAAATAAACTCCTGCTACTGCTGGGATAGCTGCAATATGAAATTCCCCATTTCCTGATTCAATCTCTATTAATATAGTGCCCAGAGCATTAGGATGATTAGGATTAAGATATTCCTTTTTACAATAGGCGATCGTTCTAAAGCAAATGAAGATGATGTAACTGAAAAGTTCAACATAAAGACCAAGAATATTGCGATTTTTTTGAGTGGTTAATCATGATAAATGGAGTGATCATCTAAACAAATATTATAAAAACTAATAAATTATATATTATTTGCTAATTAACGGAAATTTAATATATTTTTGGTGTTTTTGGATTATTTTTGAGAATTATAAAATGTGATAAAATCTTACTGAAGGGAAGGAGTGTTATCCTTGGAAGCAATTTTTTTCTTCGGAGGGATGTTTTTGGTGTTTCTTTCAGGAGTTGGACTTCTGTACTGGGGAGCATCTACTTTATTCAAGATAAGTAAGAAAGCTAAAATTAACTAACAAAAGAGCTTCTCTAATTTCGGAGAAGCTCTTTTGTATTAAAGATAGTCGTTAGCTGTACAGAAACTTTTTACGATTTTAACATCTTTCCATTTTTTACATGCAGATGTAACTCCCCATTGATAGAAATCAGCTGTGATATTTGATGCTAGTTCCCATCTTACGAATGCAGATAATGTGGCTAGGAAAGCTACAACTATAACAGGAAGTGCTTGTATAGAAAATTCCTCTTCACTTGGATTTAAAAATCCTGCTACAGTTTCTAATTGTTCGTTATCGACATTCTTAAAGAATAAGCTAATTTCCTCAATTTCTTTATCAGAGAGCTTTTCTTTTGCTTTCTGATAATCAATTGAATAAATCCCATTTTCAAAAGTCAGAGACTCAGCAACAATTTGTTGTTTCTCTTTAAATTCAGTTGATTCTACATTTACATTTGCTGCTTTTGCTGTAGACAGTGATAACTCTGAGAAAATTAAAACTAATGACTGTGTTCTTACTTCAATTCAAAACAAAATGCCCTCATAAAGAGGACATGATAGATTTTACTTTTCTTTACTAATATTCTTTCTATTTGGAGCAAGTGGTGGTTGTTCTAGCCATTTATACTTGGTCATTATATTAAACCAATCTTCTGTGACCATAAGGTTCTTCAATATGATTTTCTCATAAGTTGTCACAAGGTCTAGCCGCATTGCAGATGCAAGCCCAGCTCCATGATAAGATTGTGCAGATTGTAATAAGAACCCAATGTGATACAACATTAACTTGTCCGAAAAGGGTGAATCTTGAGAAGTGGTAACCTCTGATTCCCAAGACATAGGTACAGGTAAATTATCTCCTTTTAGAATTTTACTTAGCAACTGAATTTGCTGATCTGAGGTGTTTTGAGTATTCTTTAAAAATTTCCTAACGTCTTGTGATTGTGTTACCTGACTAAATGCAATTGAAAGAGATTTTTCCATTATTTTCTTTTTTAAGTTAAGAGATAGTGCAATAATTTCTGTTGCCGCTAACGGACGTTTTTCTCCAAAATAGCCATCTAAAAATTGTTGACCTGAAACAAATTCAGGACTTTTATCAGGGTAGAAGTAGGGATCTCTTTGGAAGTGTCCCTTTTCAAGTAGTAATTCAATAGTTTGATGGTACATTTTAATTCCATCATTATTACATGAATCATAGAAGTATCTTAGGTCCTTTCTTACAGAAGAACTTAGTGAAGTAGAATGCCCAATTAAGCCATGCAGGGTCATAATATGTAAATAGTGTAAACAAAAAATGTCAGAAAACAATCTTTCGGTACCTTTGTTTAGATCCGAATCAGTAAAACCAACTGGAATTGGAAATCCTTCTTTTTCAATAAAAATTTTAATCTGATTTTTTTGTTTACCAAATATCTTTACTGCGTCTTCGAAAAGCATCTTTATTTTTTCATCTTCGATGGTGGACAACATATATTGATTTACAATATCAACGGCGGTCCCGTTAACATATTCTCCCCATAGTGTACCTATTTCGGAAGATGTGAGTTTTAAATCTTCTTTTTCCATGTAATCACCTCATTCCTATCTTTTCCAAGATGTGAGGATTCTATAGGGGAAACTTTTTAGATAATGGATTAAAAATGGCTGGTAGAGCTTATTGAAACAGCCTCCTGAGTGCGATTATTGCGGCGAATTAACTGATAAAGTTCGACCATCACCTTGTGTATGGAGGATTCATCATTAATGTGCAGGCATTGCTTGCGTATGACCAAAAAGGAATATGCTGCTTCCCAGGATGATCATATTGGCATGTTTGAGGATTACCCGCATTTCATATAAACACAAGGTAGGAGGAATTTAGTTGGATAATTTAAGCGTTACAAAATACTTTATAGGTGGTTTAGGTTGGAATTGACTCATCTACTAAAACGGGTTTTATTGCATATATCAGGAGCATACAAGACAATAAGAAGAAAATCCAAAAGTATAAAAGATGTGGTCGGAGATAAAAAAGTGATTTGGATCGCAGCCTAAGTTATGTATTTTTACAATGAGTGAAAATCGAAAAAGAGGATTTCTCAGCTTGTGTGGGAAACTCCCTCATGATCAGGTCGTTTTATGAGCTACAATTAAATTGAGCGCCTGTCCACTTAATTAAGAGAATCTCCCAAAAGTACCCCCAAATAAGTGGGGGAAATTACATTATTCTACAAAGCAGAAAATAAATAAAAATCCCCAGAACCATTGAATGAACAATGTTTCTAGGGATTCGGTAGTCGCTAATTGAATAGCAATTAAATTAACGAGAATAGTACTCAACGATTAGAGATTCGTTCACTTCAGCTGGAAGTTCAGAACGCTCTGGAAGGCGAGTAAAAGTACCTTCTAGTTTATCAGCATCAAAAGTTAAGAAGTCAGGTACGAAGTTATTTACTTCGATTGCTTCTTTAATGATGTCTAGGTTACGTGATTTTTCGCGAACGCCGATTGTTTGACCAGCAACTACGCGGTAAGATGGGATATCTACACGTTTACCATCCACTAGAATATGACCATGGTTTACAAGCTGACGAGCTTGACGACGAGTACGAGCTAAACCTAAACGGTAAACGACGTTATCTAAACGAGACTCAAGTAGAGCCATGAAGTTTTCACCGTGTACACCAGCCATTTTACCAGCTTTGTCGAATAGGTTACGGAACTGACGCTCGTTCACACCATACATATGACGAAGCTTTTGCTTCTCTTGTAATTGTAAACCGTATTCTGATAATTTTTTACGTTGGTTTGGACCATGTTGTCCAGGAGCGTATGGACGCTTTTCTAATTCTTTACCTGTACCGCTTAATGAAATACCTAGACGGCGAGATAATTTCCAGCTTGGACCTGTATAACGAGCCATGAAAGACTCCTCCTTATGTTTTTATTTGGGTAAAATAAAAACAGACGTGACAGCAACAATTATGCTCATTTTGTTTTCAAGTACCTTCGCCCTCGCAGCAGAGGGTTACGCAGTACCCCATCATCGAAATGCGTTAGGAGCCGATGGCCCCTGAAGCTAGACTTCAGATTGAGGAACAAAATGAAAACATAAAAGGTGTTCACATAGGCTGCGATATTTTACACAAAGAATATTATATCTATAATTGGGAAGAGAAGTCAAGGAAATAATAAAAAAAGAATAAGAACATTAATAATCCATAAGACTTATATGGTATAATAGGAATGGTTGTCTTAAATAGAAGTACGAGTGTCTATGACAAATGTACAAGCACGATCTTGATTTTTGCCTTTTTTTAGGATACTTTTAGGTGGATGAAATAGGAGTTTAGACTCAGTTTGCCTTGTTTTTGCTGTGATAAATATCAATTCTTGATGCTAAATTGACAAAAAAATGACAAAAATCCACTGCGCATTATTATATAATAAAAGTATAGCGATCGTTTAAGAAAACGGATGATAATAGGTGATGATAGAATGAAAGTGCTTGAAAAAGAGATAATAATGAACCTAAAAAGTCGCTTCTTCGATTTAATACACGAGGACAAAGGTATTCTTTCCTATGAAGAAATACTAAGGGAGATGCTGTTTGTCATCCAAAATTTTATTCACTCTAAGGAATTAACATTTTTCAACTTTCATGACTGTGCCAAGGAAATGTATGTAGTCGCTTCAACAAGTGAAGAGGCAGAAGCTATGGAGTTTTCTCCGCATTTTAACAGTGAAAAATTTAATGAATATGTTTTGGACAAGTCTATCATTCGCCAACCGATTCCTTTTACAAATTTTGAGAAATATGATCTGCTTTTACCGATGAGAAGAGGAAATGAACAGCTTGGCTATGTTGCTATAAAAGATGTATCGAAAGAGCTTCATTTTTCTGATCCGATTTTGGAGAAGATCGGTGAGGAGTGCTCTAAATTCCTTCTTAAGGCAAAAGGGATTTGTGAAGTGATCTTTGAAGAAAAACGATATAAACAATTGTTTAGGGTAACGGAAAAATTTCATTCGTCGATGGATATGGATGCGGTGTTAGGGGAAATTATTTTTACTCTGCAGGAGGTTTATCCTAGCTTTACGTATTATTTAATGTTGTCCCATGATAATAATAATCACGCCAACTTGCCTATTAAGGATTTAGAATATGATAGCGAAAACATCTCTGCCATGCAGGCATATGTTACAGGTGCAATTCAATTGGAGGATTCCGTTCAAGAACAAAAATCAATTCTTTATGCACCTTTAAAGGGGAAGCAAGGAGTGTATGGTGTACTGCAAGTTATTGCCCCAAATACAAGGGCCTTTCCCAATAATGAGGTGGAATTTATAACACTACTTGCTAATACTGCAGGATCTGCTCTTGAAAATGCTCAGTTATATCAGCAATCAAGAAAGCTAATTGCTGACTTGCAATTGATTAACGAAACAACCCGCAGATTAAATTCTGATCTGCGCCTTACTGAGACCATTAATTTTATGACCGGGCAGATTTTGACATCCTTTGAAGCGGAAGAAGTAGGTTTTGTTCTTGTTTCTGAGAATTTTGAGCAAATAAAAGTTCTTAAAGGAAGTACTGATTTCTTCTTTTCTAAAGATGCTGAACAATATCTTCAATATATTGCCAAAAAAATAAAGAATGAAAAAGATTCGATCTTTTTAGGTGACTTAATTTTAGAAAACGTTTCGACTTCCTATCGTTCCGTAATGGCTGTTCCAATGGTACAAACAGATGTAATCATGGGCTTTGCTTTAGTTTTGCACCGGTTGCCGTACCATTTTTCTTTTGAAACATTTAAACTAATGCAATCATTGATTCATCATTCTACACTAGCATTTTCCAATTCCATGCTGCGAGAGGAATTAGAAAAAATGGTCATTACCGATCATCTTACAAAGCTTCACTCGCGCAACTTTTTAAATGAGAACATTCATCGTTCTATGTCTGAGGATGCTTTTGGAACTTTTATTTTGATCGATATTGATAATTTTAAACAGATCAATGACACTTATGGTCATCAAGTTGGCGATGAAGTGCTCATTCAAGTGGCGTCAATCATCCATGATAACATAAGAGACACTGATATTGGTGCAAGATGGGGTGGAGAAGAGTTAGCCATCTATTTGCCAAGAATCCCACTTCATGTAGCCGTAACGATTGCGGAAAGATTGGTGGCTAAAGTAAACGAGTTAACTGCTCCTCGCATTACAATATCTTGTGGAGTTTCTTACTGGACAAAGGAAAACGATGATAATTTCACAAAATTATTTAAAAGGGCTGACCAAGCTTTATATTTGGCTAAGGAAACAGGAAAAAATAAAGTAGTAGTGCAGGAAGATGAGGAATTAATCAGCTAATATAATCGCATCATTCACATAAGGCTATTCTTTAATGAATAGTCTTTTTATCTATGTTCTTGTCTGCATATTTCGATATTAGAGGTTAGAAAATGAAGAAATACAAATTAAAAAATAAATTTAAAGGGTATAAAAAAGGAACCCGGTTTTACGTAATTGTGGAATCGGAATTCATTGGAGTGAAAGAGTATGTATTGCGAACAGAGGATCTTTCGGAGAGATTAAGTATTTCAGAAAGCGAGCTTGAAAAACACTTTCTTTTTTTAGGCTATAAATAAATAACGCATAAGAAGCTTCTGTTTATTTCCGCCAGCTATTTGTTCTCAGTACTCAGTCTGAAGCGATACTCCATATCAGCCTCCAGTCCCTAGCGGCTTTTTGAAAATTTGGTTAGGTTGAAGAGGGAGCAACGTTTAAAAGTATTTTAGTAACTAGCGGAAAGAAGGTGAAATGAAATTGGATTATATTTTTATTTCAGGATTTGTTTTAGCCTTTCTATTTTTCGTGATCGCTGTATTTCAGGTCCTGCTTTCACTTGGTTATCCATTGGGAGAATATGCGATGGGAGGGTAACATAAGGTTTTACCTTATACATTGCGGATTGTAAGTGTGTTTAATGCTCTAATCCTTTTATTCATGATCATCGTGATTCTTGAGCATGTAGAAGTCCTCACTGTTTTCCATTTATCCTTTACAAACACAATTGTCTGGGTCTTCACAATCTTTTTAGGACTCAATACAATCGCTAATTTGCTCTCAACCAGCCGGAAAGAGAAATATACGATGACGCCATTATCGAGCATTGCTTTTGTCTTATCTCTTATCATTGCAATTTCGTGAAAACTGCCGATGAGGAAGGATAGACAGAGTCTTTTATCTCGAGTCTATCCTTCAGCAGCCTTCATAGAATTTAGACATAACGTACAAGCTCTTCAACGAAAGCTTCCAAATTTTCTTGGTCGACTTCATCAAAGCGATTCTTTTCTGGAGAATCGATATCTAAGACCCCGATTACTTGCCCATCTTTAATCAGTGGGATAACAATTTCAGATTGCGAAGCTGCATCACAAGCAATATGCCCTGGGAACTGATGGACATCCTCAACACGAAGTGTTTTCTTTTGACTTGCGCTTGTGCCGCAAACCCCTTTTCCAAATGGGATTCTTACACATGCTGGCAAGCCTTGAAAAGGTCCTAAAACAAGTTCCTGTTCCTCCGTTAAATAAAATCCAACCCAATTAATTCTATCTAGAAATTGATTCAAAAGAGCTGAAGCATTACTTAAATTGGCAATTTGATTTGATTCTCCATCTAGTAAAGCAATAAGCTGCTTCTTAAGGAGATTGTATTGATCTTGGCGATTGCCATCATATGATTGGACTTTAAACATGATTCTCCCCCTAATTACTGAAAAATGATTTATTCATTATGCCACATATTATGATAAAAAACGAATAATAATGACTGAGAAATTGCCTTTATTGTATCAAAACGGGTAGAAAAATAGGAGACTTTGTCTATTTTTTTATAGAGGAAAATGGTAGAAAGAAAAGAAGTCTTACAAGAGGGAAATAGATGTGTGTAAATTGGTGGATAAGGCGGTGGTATAAATGGTCCAAAATACGAAAAATGACATTCTTGAAGCAGCGATCTTTCTCTTTAACACAAAAGGATTTAACGGGACTTCAATTAGAGATATTGCAGGCAAGGCAAGAGTGAATGTTTCCAATATTTCATACTATTTTCAAAGCAAGGAGGGGCTTCTAGAGCATTGCTTGACCACTTATTTTGAACAGTATTTGCAGCTGATTGAAGAGGGATATTATGAGGGAATGAAAGAAGGGGCATTAAGCCAGCTCCAGCATATAACAGAGAAAATTCTTTATTTTCACTGTCAACATATTCATCTAACAAGACTTGTACTTAGAGAAATATCGATTGATTCACAGATGGTGAGAGAGGTGATGGCAACATATATTTTGAAGGAGAGATATTTCTTGAAACTTGTATTTGAAGAGGGAATTCGTTCAAAAGAGTTTCAATCCTTTTCGATCAATTATATGCTGATTCAATATAAGAGCCTTATTACTATGCCGTTTTTAAATAGTTACTACTTGACGGAAGTTCTGCAAGTTCTTCCGAATGAAAAATATTTTGTCAAAAGATACTTAAAGGATATCAACGGATGGTTTCAAGGTGTCATTTGCCGGCGCCCAAGCCCTAATTTATCGGCAGCCAATAACTAATGTTTATTTTCCTGACGTTGTCAGCCGAGCTTTAGGGATTGCTCTAATGAGAAAGCCTTTTACGATCATATAGCTTATGCGGTCAAGAAAAACTCCCAACAACACTTAATGAATTGTGAAATTGGAAGGATTTGCAGGATAGGTGAGTATTGCGTAAGAGCGACTGCTCCGAGGAAGCTCACCGCCTGTTCCCCGGAAAGCAACGGATTTTAACTACAAATTCATCCAAAAATGCAAAAGACATCGAAAGGTGGTACTCTCGATGTCTTTATCGATAAACTGATGACTAATCTAAATGATTAATCGCTCCTCTACTTGAAATTGAAGTTGATAATTAAGAGTTAAAGTGAATAAAAACTAATAGCCCCAATTATCATGAGTAATATAAAAATACCTAATATACCCAATAGAATTCTTTTCCATATTTTTCTCAAATGATCACCTGCATTTAAGTTTAATCTCTCCCAAAAAGCTCCAGGTTCTTGACCTTTTTCAACACTTGCAACTGTAAATAGAATGAACAAGTTGAATCCGCTAGCATCTTTATTACGAATATGATTACTATGTCTTTCTCCATCTGAATTCAAAAATTCAAAAGTGCTCTTACAGTCAACATTTCATTGGTTGTAAACAATTTTCCTTTAGTAAATCGAGATTCTTTCCTCTTTGTTTGAAAAAATCATGGCTCTAACAATGGTAATGGTCCTGATCTTCATATATCAAGTGTCATTTTATGTATGGGTTCCCACTCACAATCGAAAAAAAAGTGAATATAGTCAAGCAAAGCTGCTAATTAAATTCTCATAGCCTTGTTTAAGTTCCTTTACTTGATGGGCATCTGACCCATATATTAAGGGGATTCCACGTTTAATAGCTTCTTTGGCAACCCATTCAGGTGGATAGGTTTCACGACATAATGGTTTTGCTGTTCCTGCTCCATTATAATCGAGCTCATAGTCTTTTTCTTTGACAGCATCAAGAATTTCCAGCAATTCTTGTTTTGGCTCATCTATATATGGGAATTTTCGTTGAAATTTCTTCACTAATGTCATATGGCCAATGCGCCTTGGTTTATAAGGCCCGAGGTCAGCATCAATGGATTTCCGCAAAGTTCGATAATAATTTTGGTAGATAGCTTGGAGAGAACCGTATTTATCAACCATGTCTGCAAAGGCATCAGGACTGTAATCTAAACAATCATAGTTGGCGCCGTATTTTAAGAAATGAACCGAAAGGATGGCATCATCGAGCCTGTGACCGTAAAGATTGAGAAAAGCAGCGGTTTCCTTTTCAAATCCTTCGATATAATCCACTTCTAAACCACAATTAATACGGATTGAACCTTTATAAGCGAGCTTCAAAGTATGGATGCTTTGAAGATACTCTTCGATTTTTTCCAGTTTCATCGCACTATCTTGATTAGGAGTAGGATCGGTAAATCCATCTGGCAGAGGAGCATGCTCCGTAAAAGAAATTTCCGTAAAGCCTAATTGAATCGCTTTTTCGATATAATCCTGCAGTGCATCCTTTGTTCCATGCGGACAAAAAGGAGTGTGGATATGCCCGTTTTTAACCATTTTTATCAAGCCTCCTCAAACGTATTTACCAATTTAATAGTCGAAATAAGGTGTTATTCATCTCAAGTAATGAATTTTTCTCGGTTTTAATACAAAAATTTTGAAATTAATAGTCAAAAAATGTCGTTTACATGGTATCATAAAAACATTGAAATGCACACCAGACTTAGCAAAAGAAATAATAAATAAGTTTGAGAATTCTAACATAAACACTCCCGTTTTAGGGACTATTGTTGAAAACAGATTTTTTCGGGCCCAGTTATTGAGCTGGACAGGAGGCTTAAGATGGAATATATTATCGGCGCACTAGTTTTGATTCTTATTTTATATATAACAGGTTATTTTATAAAAAAGAGATTTTATAAAGAAATCGATCGCTTAGAAGCTTGGAAAATTGATATTATGAATCGCCCCGTATTGGAGGAAATGTCGAAAGTAAAGAAGCTGAACATGACGGGTCAAACAGAAGAGTTCTTTGAAAAATGGAGAAAAGAATGGGATGAGATTGTTACGTCTGGCCTGCCTGATGTAGAAGATTATCTGTTTGATGCTGAGGATTACATAGACAAGTATCGTTTTAACAAGGCAAAGAAGTTTCTGATTGCAATAGAAAATGACTTAAAAGAAACAGAAAATAATATTCAAGTATTAATTGCTGAAATTACAGAATTGGTTGGAAGCGAAGAAAAAAGCAGACTGGAAATGGAAGAGCTAAAAGAAACGTATCGCTTAAGTAAAAAAACGCTCTTAGCTCATAATCTAAACTATGGGATTGCGGAAAAGAATTTAGAAGCTCAGCTTGATGACCTTCAATTAAATTTTCAAGAGTTCGATGAGCTTACAGATAGTGGGAATTATTTGCAAGCCCATGAAATTGTCCAGTCAATGAAATCAAAGCTTGAAGCTGTAACCATGAAGTTAGAGAAAATTCCTAATTTACTCGTAGAGTGTCAATCAAAGGTTCCTGCTCAACTTGAGGAGTTAAAAGACGGATTTCGCGAAATGATGGAACAAGGCTATATTTTAGAGCATGTTCAATTAGATAAAGAGGTTGAAAAAATCGAGAAGGAACTTGAGGCCTTTAAACAGTTTCTTGAAAAAACAGAAACAGAAGAGGTTGAGAAGGGTCTAGATGATATTAAAGAACGAATCGAATTCCTTTATGATTTACTGGAAGCAGAAGTCGCTGCAAAGCAATTCATTAAGGAAACAGAAGTGAAAACGAAGGAGCTGCTGCAAATAACCATCCATGCAAGTGATGAGCTACGAAATGAAATCGAGCTTATTAAACACAGCTACCATCTTCCAGAAAGCAAACTTGAAGAACATGGACAGATGGAGAAATTGCTGCACCAATTGCAGAAACGATATGAATTATTAGAACATAAAATCCTCAAAGATGAAACGGCCTTTTCACTTTTAAAAGAGGAACTATCGGCAATAAATAGCGAATTAGAAACTGTCAGTACTGAATATGTAACATTTAAAGAAAATCTGCAAATGCTGAGAAAAGATGAACTTTCAGCGAGGGAAAAGGTTCAAGAGTTATCGCGGAAAATGGCTGAGTCGATCAAGCTGGTTTCGCAAAATAATATTCCTGGTTTACCGGATGATTATTTGGCGCTTTTTGAAGATGCTAAAGAAAGCATCAATGACGTGAAAGAGAAGCTTGAAGAAAAGCCGTTGGACATCCCTACCGTCCTTAAGGTTCTCGATGCTGCCGTAATCAATGTTGAAAAAACACATGATATGACAAATGAAATTGTGGAAACAGTTATGCTTGTGGAGAAAGTGATTCAGTATGGAAATCGATATAGAAGTAGATATCCTTCAGTTGATCAAGGATTAAAAGATGCGGAAAGATCATTCCGTGGTTATAACTATCAAGCAGCGTTGGAACAGGCTGCTACAGCGATTGAAGAAATCGAACCAGGTGCCTTGAAAAAAATAGAAGCTTTGATTGAGGAACATGCTTATTAATTAATTGTAAAAAGCTGATTTAAAAGGTCGTGTAAAATCCTTTTAAGTCAGCTTTTTTATCGTGCCTATTCTGCGTATAATCACGTTTATTTTCAAATGAATCCATATATGTTAACATTTACTGTTAGCGAAAGAGATCAATGTAATAAAGCAATAATTTGATAAGACCATGCTTAATTAAAAATGAGTACCTAATTTAGGGGGAAAGTGATGATATATTTCGATAATAGTGCGACAACAAAACCATATAAAGAAGTGGTCGATTCGTTTATAAAAGTTACGACCGAATATTTCGGGAACCCATCTTCGTTACATCGGCTGGGCGGTGAAGCAGAAAAGCTTTTAAATATAGCAAGAAAGCAAGTTGCCGAGTTACTTGAAGTAAAACCATCTGAATTAATCTTTACATCCGGTGGAACGGAGAGCAATAATTTAGCAGTAAAAGGTGCAGCATTAATGCACCGAAATCGGGGCAATCATATTGTAACGACAGCGATTGAACATGCTTCGATTCAAGAGACCTTTCACCAGTTGGAGGAGCTTGGATTTCGTGTAACCTACCTGCCGGTTGACAAAGAAGGCAGGGTTCAAGTGAAGGATGTTGAACAAGCTCTTTCAGAGGATACGATTCTTGTATCTGTCATGCATGTTAATAATGAAGTGGGTACGATTCAGCCGATAGAAAAGATTGGCCATCTGTTAAAAAACTACCCGAAAATTTTATTCCATGTTGATAATATTCAAGGAATTGGAAAGGTTCCATTGAATTTACAAGCATGCTCGATTGACCTTTGCTCCTTTTCAGCTCATAAATTTCATGGTTTAAAAGGAACGGGACTTCTCTATGTGCGGGATGGCGTGAAAATTTCACCGTTATTAACAGGAGGCAATCAGGAGCGTAAACATCGAAGTGGGACAGAAAATGTCGCTGGAATCGTTGCCTTAGCAAAAGCGCTAAGGCTGACGTTAGAAAATGAAAAGAAGCTGTTGACTCATCTTCAACAGGTTAAGAAAACGATTATTCAAGGAATTTCAGAGCTGGAAGAGGTTATTATTCATACTCCAGCACAAGGATCTGCACCACATATCATTAATTTTTCTCTAAAAGGCTTTAAAGCTGAAGTGTTTGTTCACGCTTTAGGGGAAAAAGATATCTTTGTATCGACGACCAGTGCATGCTCCTCAAAAAAACAGTCTGCCAGCAGTACATTAATGGCCATGGGTGTAAATGAAGAGGTGGCAAAGAGTGCAGTCCGAATCAGTTTATCCTATGAAAATACAACAGAAGAGGCACTTGTTGTGGTCAAGGCGATAAAAGAAACGGTAAATCAATTGAAAGAGGTTATGAACTAAGATGAATTATGATCGAATTTTAATACGTTATGGTGAAATATCTACAAAAGGAAGAAATCGCCATAAATTTGTAGAAAAACTCAAAAAAAGTATTCAACTAGCGTTAAGCGACTTTCCTAATGCTAAGGTTCAAGGTCAGAGAGAACGGATGTATATCGTTTTAAATGGGGATAACGGCGAAGAAATTATTGAACGGATACGTGGAATTTTTGGCATTCAATCCTTCAGTCCAGCAGTTAAAACGAGTAAAGATTTAGAGGAAATGAAAAACGCAGCTCTGACGCTTTTTCGGGAGGTTTATACAGAGGGAAAAAGCTTTAAGATTACCGCGAAGAGGGCAGATAAAACGTATGAACTTGATACGAATGAATTGAATCAGGAATTCGGAGCTCATTTGTTGAAAAATATTCCGAATTTGAGAGTAGATGTGAAAAACCCAGATATCGATCTACGAGTGGAAGTACGTTCAGAAGCGACTTATTTGTCATGTGAAAATATTCAAGGTGCAGGAGGTTTGCCTATCGGTTCAAGCGGAAAAGCGATGCTCATGCTTTCCGGAGGGATTGATAGTCCAGTAGCGGGGTATTTGTCGATGAAGCGCGGTTTAGAGGTTGAGGCAGTACATTTTTTTAGCCCCCCTTTTACAAGTGAACGTTCTAAGCAAAAAGTGATCGAATTGGCAGAGAAGCTTGCAAAGGCAAACGGCGGATATTTTACTTTACATATTGTGCCGTTCACAGCGACACAGCAAGCAATTCAAAAACAAATTCCAGAAAATTATACGATGACAACAACGCGCAGAATGATGCTGAAAATAACCGATCATTTACGGGCCAAACACGAAGGGCTAGCTATTGTAACTGGTGAGAGTTTAGGACAGGTCGCTAGCCAAACATTGGAGAGCATGTATGCGATTAATGATGTAACCTCAACTCCGATTCTTCGACCACTAGTCATGATGGATAAGACAGATATAATTAAAATTGCGAAAGAGATTGATACCCATGATATTTCCATCCAGCCTTATGAAGATTGCTGCACTGTTTTTGTACCAGCTTCACCGAAAACGAAGCCAAAAAAGGAAAAGGTTGAATATTATGAGAGCTTTTTTGACTTTGAACCATTGATTCAAGCAGCGGTGCAGAACACGGAAACGATTCGGATTAGCCCAAGGCAGGAGGCAGAAATAGAAGAGCTCTTTTGAACAGATTTCTTTCATCTTGGCAATCGATTAGTGTGAACGACCTTTCAGCCAGCAAACAATAGTTTGTTTGCATTAATTGAATGCACGCCTTTCTCAAAATAGTCCTCAATGTTTGCAAGGTGTATAGGCTTTTCTAATTTGTGAACAATTACCAACAGCAAAATTGAATGAAGGTCATCAGGATAACACATTCTATATTCACAAGGAGGTGATATTCTATGGCAAACAACAGCAGCTCAAATCAATTACTAGTATCAGGTGCTCAGCAAGCTTTAGATCAAATGAAGTATGAGATTGCTACTGAATTTGGCGTAAATCTTGGAGCTGACACTACTTCTCGCGCTAACGGTTCAGTTGGTGGAGAAATCACAAAACGCCTTGTATCTATGGCAGAATCACAATTAGGCGGAGGCTTCAAATAAAAACTAAATAAAAAATGGCTACGAGGAGCAAGCTTCGGCTTGCTCCTTTTTGTATTTCTTTCTCGGTTATAGCTTTAGAAAAAGCTTCATAAAAATTATATTGAAAGTAAATTTTGAAAATTCCATCTAGTAATTTGAAGTGAGACAAGGTAAAATATGATTGACACTAACTATTATGACTAGATAATAATATAGTGATATGCATCTTTGATCCTTCCAGTGTCTGGTGAGCGCAATGGTTGTAATGAAACCCATTGTGGAAGATAAATTTTTAGGGGGAGTTAGGATGAAACGAGAAGATCTTTTGGCACCAAATAACTATAATTTAGTTTCAGAGATGGAAAAATATGCAGAGGATCCAAAAAGGCTTGCTCTTAAATGGGAATCGGAGGAAGGGGCAACAAAGGAAATTACTTATCGTCAATTGCTGAGGAACGCTAATAAGATTGGAAACGTTTTTCTGGGAAGTGGTTTAGAAAAGGGTGATGTTGTCTTAATCATGGTTCCTAGATTGATTGAGGCATATCAAGTTTATATTGCAGCATTAAAGACGGGGCTTGTTGTCATACCAAGTTCAGAGATGTTAAGAACAAAGGATTTACAATATCGAATCAATCATGGAGATGTTAAGGCACTCATTAGTTATTACCAATATGTTGACCAATTTGAAGGTATTGATGAAATAGAGCAACTTCCTAAATTTGTTGTAGGTGAAGAGGCTAAAGGTTGGATTCATCTTGACAAGGAAATGGAATTTGCATCAGAGGAACTTTCGTTGGCAAATACGAATAAAGAAGACATGGCTTTTCTTTCTTATACATCGGGAACGACTGGAAATCCAAAAGGCGTCGTACATACACACGGCTGGGCTTATGCACATTTGCGCGCTGCTGCTCCAAATTGGTTAAGCATTGAAGACGGTGATACTGTCTGGGCCACTGCAGGTCCTGGATGGCAAAAGTGGATTTGGAGTCCATTCCTTTCCGTTTTAGGAACTGGTGCTACGGGGATTGTTTATAACGGCAAATTCGAGCCGCAAAAATACTTGAGTCTTCTCGATAAATATGAGGTGAATGTTCTTTGTTGTACACCTACGGAATATCGTCTAATGGCAAAGGTAGAAAATCTGCAGGATTATTCTCTTACCCATTTGCGCAGTGCGGTTTCAGCTGGAGAACCATTGAATAGAAATGTGATAGATACATTTAAGGAATATTTTAATGTGGAAGTCCGGGATGGATACGGACAGACGGAAAACACTTTGCTTGTGGGGATCACAAAAGGTATGGAATTAAAAGCTGGTTCAATGGGGAAACTAATTCCGGGAAATCGAGTGGACATTATTAATGAGGAAGGGGAACCATGTGAACCTGGTGAAGTGGGAGATATTGCCGTTCATATCGATACACCAGCATTATTTAAGCACTATTATAAAGATCCGGAAAGAACAGCGATGCAATTCCGTGGAGATTATTACATCACTGGGGACAGAGCAAAAAAAGATGAAGATGGATATTTTTGGTTTGAGGGTCGAGGTGATGACATTATCATTAGCTCCGGCTATACAATTGGGCCGTTTGAAGTGGAGGATGCCCTTGTGAAGCATCCTTCGGTTAAGGAATGTGCTGTTGTCGCTAGTCCTGATGAAACTAGAGGTCATGTTGTAAAGGCCTTTATCGTGTTAAAAGATGAGGCTGAGAGCGAAAATGCTAATTTGATTAAAGAACTTCAAGACCATGTCAAAAGCTTGACCGCACCTTACAAATATCCACGGAAGATTGAATTTGTTGCAGAACTTCCGAAGACGACTTCTGGGAAAATCAGAAGAATTGAATTGAGACAAAAAGAATTGAAGCAGGCAGCGCAAAAATAAATATTGATAAAGGCATCATTGGCAGGCGAATCGTTTCGTCTGCTTTCTTCGTCGTGATAGTTAAATGGTTTGAAGGAGAACGATTTCAAAGGCAAGCTGTTAAAATGCTCGAAGAAATGTGAGACGAGCAATAGAGCAGATGGTAAAATGGAAAAAATGGTACGGAAAAGGAGAATGGATAATGGGAATTCTTTGGCATGGGGGCTCCATATATACCCTTCAAAAGGAAGGACATATTGTAGAAGCCGTTTTAACCGAAAATGACCGCATTATTGCGGTGGGGGATAGGAAAAAACTAGAGCAGCAATATCATCGCATGATTGAGAAGAGCTGTCATTTAAACGGTAAAACGATGATTCCCGGATTTGTAGACAGTCACATCCATTTAATTGGTCATGGTGAAAAGCTAATGCGACTAGATCTGTCTTCGTGCACTTCAAAGGCTGCTGTTCTAGAGGCCCTCAAAGCTTATGCGGAAACGGTTCAAACTGGAGAATGGATCATTGGAGAAGGATGGAACGAAAATTTATGGAGGGATGCCAAAGCGATTGAGCGTAACGATCTTGACGAAGTGGTGCCAGACCATCCAGTATTACTAAAAAGAATTTGTAGACATGTCCTCGTTGTGAATTCTTTAGCGCTAGAGGAAGTGTCTATTCAAGAAGACGTTAATCCGCCTCAAGGAGGCGTAATTGAGAGGGATAAAGAGGGACGTTTAAATGGAGTATTTAAAGAAAAGGCGCAAGATATGGTCTTAAATGCTGTCCCAAATCGCTCAAAAGAGCAATTAAAAGAAGTGCTAAAACACGCGATTAAGGATGCCTACACAAAAGGGCTGACCGGAGTCCATACAGAAGATTTATCCTATTATAATGGTTTTGAGGAAACTTACCAAATCTATAAAGAGGTGATTGAAGAGGAAGGGCTATCTTTTCGTGCTCACTTGCTCGTTCATTATGCCGTATTAGAGGATTTTAAACGGGCGGCGGGGCATTATTTGCAGGGAAGTCCATGGCTTGAATTTGGTGCGATTAAAATCTTTGCCGACGGCTCACTAGGAGGAAGAACTGCTTTATTAAGTCATCCATATGCTGACGACCCAACAACATCCGGAGTAGCGATATTTTCACAAGAACAATTGAATCAACTGGTGGCTAGAGCAAGAGAGATAGAAATGCCCGTTGCTATTCATGCGATTGGTGATAAAGCTTTTGAAATGGTTGTTCGGTCGATCGAAGAGCATCCGTTAAAGGGAAAAGGAAAGGATCGGATTATCCACGCCCAAATTTTAAGAAGAGATTTGATTGATAGAGTTAAGAAGCTACCTGTGGTTTTAGATATCCAGCCGGGCTTTTTAGCATCTGATTTCCCTTGGGTAATCGATAGAATTGGTGAAAATAAACTCGATTATTGCTATGCTTGGAAAACACTTCTTGAAGAGCAAATCCCTTGTGCAGGAGGTTCAGATGCACCGATTGAAGAAATTAGTCCGTTGCTGGGAATTCATGCAGCTGTGGCTCGTGTAAGTCAACAAACGAATGAGGTGTATCAGCATGAAGAAGCATTGTCGCTCTATGAGGCGGTGTCCTTATATACAAAGGGAAGTGCTGAGGCAGCTTGTCATGAAACGGAGCGTGGGCTCATAAAAGAAGGATATCTTGCCGACTTTACTATTTTGGAGCAGGACATTTTCCGTTGCCACAGTGATGAAATTGTAAACATTAATGTGGACAGCACTGTGATAGGTGGTCATATAGTTTATAGGCGGGAGGAAAATATAACAATTACGGAACAAAAAAGATTTAGTTCGTATAAGTAAATAATCTGGAAGAATTTCGAGATTGCCCTTATAATGGAATTATTTCGAAACTAGAAGAATTGAGGCAAAAAGAAATGAAAGAAAACGAAGTAAAGGTTGGGGTCTTACAGGCGGCTTTTTCTTATTTAATATGGGGGCTTTTACCGATTTATTGGAAGCTCCTTGAACACGTCAATGCGGATGAGATTCTGGCTAACAGGGTAATCTGGTCTTTTGTTTTAATGGTATTATTACTCCTTTTGACAAGAAAATGGCCGCTCTTTCTGGAAACGTTAAAGGGGTTAAAGCAAAATCAGAAAAGACTTTGGGCATTAATAACGGCCTCTCTTCTCGTGAGCGGAAATTGGTTTGTCTACATTTGGGCCGTCAATCACGATCAAATGATTCAAGCTAGTTTAGGCTATTATATTAATCCGCTGGTTAGTGTTTTACTAGGCGTTATTTTTTTACATGAAAAGCTTTCGCCACTGCAATATATATCCTTTACTATGGCGACAGTAGGGGTTTTAATTTTAAGCATATCATATGGTCAAATACCTTGGATCGCCTTAGCGTTGGCATTTTCTTTCGGATTATACGGGTTAGCTAAAAAGCTTATTAAGGTCGATTCAACGATTGGTTTGACACTTGAAACAATGGTGGTAACTCCGCTGGCGCTCGGTTATGTTATTTACTTGTTTGTGCAAGAGCAAAATATGTTTTTAGCGGCTTCTTTTACAACAGATCTTTTGCTCATTGGAGCAGGAGCCGCCACTGCCTTGCCTCTATTGTATTTTGCCAAAGGGGCACAAAAAATCCCGCTATCGATGTTGGGCTTTATTCAATATATTGCCCCAACTTTAACGCTGATTTTGGGAGTCTTTTTTTATGGGGAACATTTTACGAAAACCCATTTATTATCCTTTATTTTCATTTGGGGAGCATTAACCATTTATTCATTATCGAAGACAAAAATATTGAGCAGGCAATTAAAATGGAAAAAGGGTAGCGGCTTAGGCGTGTAGCAGAAAACCTCGAGTGAGTGGCTCGAGGTTTTCATCGTTATGCTTGCCTTTTATTTTATAGGAATGTCCTTTGAACTTTTTCCCAGAAGGAGTTATCCTTTAATTTAACCGTTTTGATTCTTTTATCGCTAAGTTGAACCATGATTTCCTCTACATGCTGGATGCTGAGTGCTTCATTGTCCATCCCCATTGTTGGGTAATCATTGCCATCTTGAACAACTTTAATCATTAGCTTCCTATCACTGCTTAATATAAATGGGGAGCCAAGTGTTCGGTAAAGATTATTATTTAATGAGGCGATCTCACTTACTTGCATGGATGGCAGCAGGGGATCTACAACAGCACCGTTTACGGATTTATTATAGGCGGTACTTCCAGTTGGGGTAGCAACAATAATCCCGTCGCCGCGAAAAGTTTCAAAATGTAATTGATCAATGAAAACTTCCATTACGATTGTTTGAATAATGGAGGAACGTACACTAAATTCATTCAGACATTGAAAAGAAAATTGATTGTCAATGGTCACTTCAATTGTTGGATAACGTCGGATTTCGATTTGGGCAGTGGAGATTGCCTCAATAATTTTTGCTGTATCTTCAATATAGAAGTCACAGTAAATATTGAGCTTCTCCTTTGTAGAAATTCCTGCATAAAGGCAGTCTTCTCGAAAACCTGTTTTTCGAACAGCCTGTAAAAAGGCACCGTCATCACCAAAGCTGACAATAATATTAGCTTTTTTATGATCAGTAACAATTTCAAAACCGTAGTCTTTGGCATGCTCATAAAATGGTTGGACTTTTTTTACCATTTCAGCATCTTTCTTATGAAAAAAATAAACATTATTGCGTTTTTCCATGCGGGACCCTCCATCCAAAAAATATGTATCGTTCCTCAAATGAGCCTAGATTTTAGTTTCTTTTTTTGTCATAATTGGAAAGGTATTGATTTTTTCAGGTGAAATTTGAGCGCAAGGTTGTATAACTAATTTTAGTCTACATATTTTTGAAACATTTTTGAAGTGATAACGTAAATAAAAATGAGAAATACGTCCATTTTGTGGCAAGGCTTTTTTTGTGACAACGATGAAAAAGGAGGAAAAATTATGACAGGAAAGCGTTGGGCTGCATTGGCAATTGCTGGTGTGCTACTGTTCTTTTCGATTGCGATAAATGCATTTTCAGCTTTTGCATTTAGTAATTTCGGAAGTAATTTTGAAGAATTATTAGGTGTTTCAGAGGAAATGTTTGCAGAGGAGATTATCGAGTCTGGAGATGCTTTGAATCAAATTGCCGTTCTCGATTTAAATGGTACGATTCAAGATACTGGGGGAGCAACTTCTATTTTTACAACAGAAGGATATAATCACAGAAATTTTATGGATAAGCTTGATTATGTGAAAGATAATAAGTCAGTTAAGGCTGTTATTCTTCGTGTTAATACTCCAGGGGGCGGCGTTGTAGAGAGTGCAGAAATCCACGATAAAATAGTGGAGATTCAATCTGAAGCCAACAAGCCTGTGTATATTTCGATGGGATCGATGGCTGCATCAGGCGGATATTACATATCGGCTCCGGCTCACAAAATATTCGCTAGTCCTGAAACATTGACAGGTTCTTTAGGAGTGATTATGCAAGGCTACAATTTTGCCGGTCTTGCTGAAAAATATGGGGTTGAGTTTGTCACCATTAAGAGTGGACCTTACAAGGATATTATGAGTTCAACAAGAGAAATGTCAGAAGAAGAGCGAGAAATTCTCCAATCGATGATCGATAACTCGTACGAAGGCTTTGTTAAGGTTATTGCTGAAGGAAGAGGAATGACAGAAGCTGAAGTTAAGAAAATTGCGGATGGACGAATTTATGATGGTAGACAAGCAAAAGAAGTCGGATTAATTGATGATTTTGGTTATTTTGCGGATGTTGTTGAAGCCGTCAAAGAAGAACAAAAATTAAATAATGCTCAAGTAGTGAAGTATACTGAAAGCTTTGGATTCGGTTCATTATTTAGTTTCGGGGCACAAAAATTAATAGGGGGAGAACACGAGTTAACTAGCTTGCTCAATCTTTTAGGTCAAACTCATTCCCCACGCCTAATGTATTTATATGCGGAGTAGGGGGGCTGAACATTGGAATCTAAAGACATTCAGGTAGAAAAACAAATCACTGAGGACAAAGAAGAACGTGTTGTACCTCATGAGAAAATAAATGGAAATGTTCGCTATGCCGGATTTTGGATGCGATTTTGGGCGTATCTCATTGATTTATTAGTGATTGGCAGCATTAATCGTATTCTTATTTACCCAGTATTCCGCAGTCTCGATCTTAGTCTGCATGATTCGAGTATGTTTGCGCCCATCTCCATTTTAACAGCGATTACGTTCTATGCTTATTTTGTCCTAATGACGAAATTTTTAGGGCAAACATTAGGAAAAATGATCTTTGGATTAAAAGTCGTCGACTTAAACGGAAAGAAATTAAGTTGGGGGGCGATCTTGTTCAGAGAGTGGATCGGTCGCTTTATTTCAACGACAGTGTGGATTTCATATGCCGTCGTTGCTTTCTTACCAAAAAAACAAGGCTTGCATGACTTGTTCGCTGATACTTCGGTCGTACATGAACGATAGCCTAATCATTAATCTTAAAATAAACCTGCTCATGCAGGTTTATTTTTTGTTTGTTCGTCGATAATGATAGGCTGAAAGGTTGTGAAGGTGATGATATGGGTTTTCATTGCTTTAGCGGTCATTATGGTACTAATCATTGCTATTTTGTTTTTAAAATTAATAGTCATAATTGATTATTACCATAATAAGGATGACGATCGTTTAAAAATTACGTTTAAAACTTTTTTTGGACTTATAAAGTATAAAATCAATGTTCCAGTAATAAAAATAGCCGATGATTCTCCTGCTCTAGTGATCAAAGAAAAAATTGAAACGGGTCCTAAGGAAAATGATCAAAATAAGGATACAAAGCAATTTTCAGCAGAAGAAATGTTACATATCTTCCAGGACATGGAACATTTGGTTAAGCATGTCGTCGGACTTCATAGTATTATCCGTTCTTTTTTTAAGAAGATCACAATGTCAAAATTGGAATGGAAAACGACTGTCGGTGTGAGCGATGCTGCCTATACAGGTATGCTGACGGGCTTATTTTGGACAGTTAAAGGCAGTCTTGTGGGATTTCTCACTTCACTTCTTAAAATGAAAACATTGCCAAATTTAATGATTACACCGGATTTTAATCGAACATTAAACGAAACTTCATTTAGATGTATGATTCATTTTCGGATCGGGCATGCTATTTTTGCAGGAATTAAACTACTTAAATTTTGGAAAGGCGGAAAACCGCACTTCAAAACAAAGCCATTATCCATTTTGTCTGGTAATAAGGCAAAATCCGTATAAAAGGGAGGAAGTAAAATGTCCGATCATCCAATTCAAGGCTTAATGACTACTGCAATGGAAAACCTCAAAGAAATGATTGATGTAAACACCATTATTGGAGACCCTGTTGAAACTCCTGATGGAAGTGTAATTTTAACAGTGTCGAAAGTTGGGTTCGGCTTTGCGGCTGGAGGTAGTGAGTTTATTCTAGATAGCAGTTCAAAAGATGACAGCCAGTCGAAGCATCCGTTTGGTGGAGGTAGTGGTGGTGGTGTTTCTATTACGCCAATTGCTTTCTTAATCGTCAATGCTAAAGAAGTTAAAATGGTGCATTTGGATGAAAGCACACATCTATACGAGAAAATTCTTGATTTGGCTCCACAAGCTGTAGATAAAATACAGCAAATGTTCTCAAATAAAAATGATTCTGGTCAAAAATCTGGGCAAGATGGAGAATATCAAAATCCAGAGTATGGCGGACCGAAAAAAGACTTAGAGCTTTAAAGATAACTTTTAAGTTAACTCCCTTTTCAGGGGGTTAACTTTTTCGTTTTCCGTGCTTAAATTGAATGTAAAACCAAGTTAAAAATTCTTTCAATAGTTAATATTTGCAAAATAGATTATGAATCGTTATGATTTACACTGTACATATGATGTTAAGGAGGATGAGCCCATATGGCAGCGGTCACTTTTAAAGGAAACCCAGTTACACTTGTTGGTACAGAAGTAAAGGTTGGCGACAAAGCACCGAATTTTACTGTTTTAGCAAATGATTTATCTCCAGTTACACTTGAGGATGCAAAAGGTCATGTTCGATTAATCAGTGTAGTGCCTTCTATCGACACCGGAGTTTGCGACGCTCAAACTCGCCGTTTCAACGAAGAGGCAGCAAAGCTTGACAATGTTAAAGTATTAACAGTAAGTGTAGATTTACCTTTCGCGCAAAAGCGCTGGTGCGCAGCAGCAGGAATTGATAACGTTCAAACTGTTTCTGACCATCGTGATCTTTCTTTTGGAGAGGCATACGGTGTAGTCATGCAGGAGCTAAGATTATTAGCACGTTCTGTTTTTGTTATTGATTCTAATGATATTGTTACTTATGTGGAATATGTAAGTGAAGGAACAGATCATCCAAACTATGAAGCAGCGATTGAAGCAGCAAAAGCAGCGAAGTAATTTAGTGACAAGACCTCGAGCTTTTTTACGAGGTCTTGCTTTCTTTTTCTTCGGTTTTTAATGTCCCCTTCCCACAACTTTCCACAGCTCTTGTACAAGTAGTATAATCCCGGGTAGAATAGAGAAATAAGATGACGAGGAGGAATGCATCATGAAAATCTCTCCCGTAGAGGATTTGTTTTCAGTCATTAACGATACGGCCGTGATTTTGCAGGAGGAATTATCGCTCACTTTTTTAGAAGCTTTAGCAGAGACGGGTGAGAATATTTTTCAGGAGGCCATTTTACAAGAAGAAATCAGTGAACTAAGTAGAAAAAGATTAAAGAAAAGTTATGAGTCGCTCACATTAGCTCGATTTTCGGTTGAAGAAATACGGAAATCTTTTCAATTAGCGATTTTAAAAGGGATGAAGGAAAGTGTTCAGCCAAATCACCAAATGACGCCCGATGCGGTAGGAATGCTTGTCGGATATTTAGTTAATAAGTTTGTAACAAAACCTTCTTATCGTTTATTCGATCCAGCGATTGGAACTGGAAATTTACTTACTACTGTCATTAATCAGCAAGAGGGAAAAGCGATTGAAAGTATAGGGATTGAAATTGATGACTTGCTAATTAAATTAGCGTATATTAACGCCAATTTGCAGCAACATCCAATTCAACTTTATAATCAAGACAGTCTCGAACCACTCTTTATTGAACTTGCTGATGCAGTCGTAAGTGATCTGCCGGTTGGATACTATCCAAATGATGTGCGCGCTGCTGATTTTCAATTGAAGTCAGAAAACGGACACTCCTATGCTCACCACCTTTTTATTGAGCAAAGCATCAAATATACGAAAGAAGGAGGCTATTTATTTTTCTTGTTCCCGAATGGCCTATTTGAAAGTGAAGAAGCTCCGAAGCTACATGAATTTTTAAAGGAACATGCCTATATCCAAGCGATCTTACAGCTTCCTTTAACGATGTTTCGCCATGAAAATGCAGCGAAAAGTGTATTAATTTTACAGAAAAAAGGAGAGCAAGCAAAAGCTCCTAAACAGGTGCTTTTAGTCAATCTTCCAAGTCTATCAAATGGACACCAAGTTGAAAAAACTTTACAAAAAATCGACCAATGGATTAGGGAAAATAAATAAGTGCTTAAAAGGACCGCTGACAAAATGTTTTTCAGTGGTCTTTTTAGATCTGAACATTCTATCATTCGAACAATCAAGGAGGAAAACAGTGAAGTGATTCCAGATGGCTGGCTATAGGTTTGGCCAGTTGATGAGAGGAACCTGAGGAAGGAAAGTTAGTTACTCCTGTATTGGACCTGAAGTATAGGAGAGCAGCGAGAAGAAAGTCTGAATAGGAGTCGCATTCCGGAAGCAAGGGAGAAGTAAGAAGCATGCCCAAATCAGAGTCGTATTAGACAGGAAGAGAAAGGTGAAGCCAGAAGACTGTCCGAATCAGAGTCATATTGAACCAGAAGCGCAGGGAGTGGACAATCCGAATTGACGAATATTCGGACCGTTAAAGTGAGCGCTACCTAACCTATATTGTGAAATGTTCACAATGTTTGCAGATTAGTTTTTATAATCAGAATATATTTACTTTAACCTGAAAACGGTATCATTTTATTCTTGACCTTGAATTGTTCAAATGACAATGATTAAATGGGGAATTGAGAGATAGAAATAAGCTTACTTGAACAAAATAAGTAAGAAATACATATTGACGTTAAGTTAAAGGAGCGGAAACGATGGCAAAAGTAATCGCAATTAATGCAGGCAGTTCATCTTTAAAGTTTCAATTATTTGAAATGCCTTCAGAAGAAGTCATTACAAAAGGGTTAATTGAACGAATCGGGTTAAAGGATTCAATTTTCAATATAACAGTTAATGGTGAAAAACAAACGGAAACAACGGATATTCCTGACCATAGTGTAGCTGTTAAAATGTTATTAAATAAATTGACTGAAACAGGCATCATTCAATCATTAGACGAAATTGAAGGAATTGGTCATCGTGTTGTGCATGGTGGGGAAGAATTTGCAGACTCGGTTTTGATTACAGAAGAAGTACTACAAAAAATTGATAATCTTTCGGAATTAGCTCCTCTTCATAATCCAGCTAACGTTACAGGCATTCGAGCATTTAAAGAAGTGCTTCCGAATGTTCCAGCTGTAGCGGTTTTTGACACGGCATTTCATCAAACGATGCCAGAAAATTCGTTTCTTTACAGCCTTCCATATGAATACTATGAGAAATATGGTATCCGTAAATACGGTTTCCATGGTACTTCACATAAGTATGTTTCAGAACGGGCTGCAGAAATGTTAGGACGTCCGCTTGAACAATTACGTTTGCTTTCTTGTCATTTAGGTAATGGTGCGAGTATTGCAGCAATTGAAGGTGGAAAATCAATCGATACATCAATGGGATTCACTCCACTAGCAGGTGTGACAATGGGAACTCGTTCAGGTAATATTGACCCTGCCCTAATCCCTTATATTATGGAAAAAACAGGTAAGACAGCGGAAGAAGTATTGGATGTTCTAAATAAGAAAAGTGGTATGCTAGCTGTTTCTGGCTTCTCTAGTGATTTACGTGATATTGAACTAGAAGCTGAGAAAGGAAATGAGCGTGCTGAGTTAGCACTAAAGGTTTTTGCTGACCGTATTCATAAATACATTGGTTCTTATGCAGCTAAAATGTATGGAGTAGATGCGATTATCTTTACTGCAGGAATCGGTGAAAATAGTGCAGCTATTCGTGAAAGAGTATTACAAGGTCTAGAATTCATGGGTGTATACTTCGATCCAGCTTTAAACAAAGTGCGTGGCGAGGAAGCTTTTATCAGTTACCCACACTCTCCTGTAAAAGTCATGATCATCCCAACAAATGAAGAAGTCATGATTGCAAGAGACGTTGTAAGATTGACTCATTAAATAAACAAATGAGAAAAGCAACTTTTTCCTATTGTGAAAAGTTGCTTTTTATTTCTTCTGAAATTTGCCCCTTATTAATTTTATAGATGCGGTCAGCCATTTTTTGGGCTTCTTGATAATCATGGGTGACCATGATCACAGGAATATTCCAAGTTTGGTGGAGTCGTAAAAGCTCATCCTGGCATTCTTGACGAATATGTTGATCCAAGGCGGAAAAAGGCTCATCCAATAAAAGTAGTTGGGGTTTCGTAGCCAAAGCTCGTGCAAGGGCGACTCTTTGTTTCTCTCCACCGGAAATCTGTCTTGGATATTTTTCCATGAGGTGTCCAATTTCTAATACTTCTACTAATTGATGGACGAATTCTTGCTCTCTCGCACCATAATAAATATTCTTTTTTACTGTCATATGTGGAAACAAGGCATAATCCTGAAACAAGTATCCGATATTTCTTTTTTGAATCGGGACATTCTCTTTTTTGTTTTTAAAAAGCGGTATATTGTTTAAAGTGATGGTTCCGCTGTCAGGAGTCGCAAGCCCTGAAATACAATTTAAAATGGTTGTTTTTCCAGAGCCAGATGGGCCGAACAAAATGACGATTTCATTTTCTGCTTTCAATTGCACATCAAGTTCAAAAGAAGATAATTTTTTTCTGATTTCTAAAAAAAGCATATTCATTACCTCTTGTTATTTATTTCTGAAAATCGTAATATGTTTCGTTTTGTCCACCAATTTAGCCACATAATCGAGCTAAAACCGAGGAGAACGATAATGATAACCCAAAAAGTAGCAGCTTCCATATTGCCTGATTCCACAGCAAAATAAATCGCTAGTGGGATCGTTTCTGTTTTATTTGGAATATATCCAGCTATCATTAACGTTGCCCCAAACTCACCTAGTGCTCTGGCAAATGTTAACACGGTTCCTGCTAAGAGACCAGGGAATGCAAGAGGAAATGAAATCGTCCAAAAAACTTTCCATTTTGAGGCTCCCATGGTTAAGGCAGCATTTTCAATATTGAGATCAAAGTTTTGAAAAGCAGCCGAAGCGCTTTGATACATTAACGGAAAGGAAACAACAACGGATGCGATTACGGCCCCAATCCATGTGAAAACGATTTGAAAGTTAAACCACTCGAGCAATAGACTGCCAATTATGCCGTTTTTGCCGAATAAATACAGCAAACCGAACCCGACGACAGTCGGGGGCAATACCATCGGTAGGAGGATAATCGATTCCACCACATTCTTTCCTGGAAACGAATTTCGGGCAATGATTCTTGCCAAAAAAATACCGATGATGAAGACGATGATGGTCGCGATGCTGGCAATCTTTAAAGATAATAATAAGGGTGTATAGTTCATTTCATGCATTCCTTTTATTTTTTATACATAAAACCATGTTGTTGAGAAACGATACTGGCATTTTACGTTGTAAAAATACCTATTTGATAAATCCAAATTGATTGAGGATGTTTTGTGCTTCTTCTGTTTGTAAAAATTCAATAAATAGTTTTGCACTGTCGGCATTTTTGCTGTCTGCTGTTACAGCTGCTGGATAAATGACAGGCGTATGCCAATCTGAAGAAGCTTCAGCAATGATTTTAACTTGATCAGAAATGGAGGCATCACTTGAGTAAACAATGCCTAGTTCGGTATTGCCGGACTCCACATAAGTTAGCACTTGGCGAACATCCTTGGCAAGAATGAGATGTTTTTCTAGATCCTCCCATTTATTTAGTTTAGTCAGCACTTCTTTGGCGTATGTACCTGCAGGCACGCTTTCAGGGTTTCCGATGGCCAGATCCCCAATTTCTGCGGGAATCAAATCTTCAAAGGAAGAAATCGTCAAGTTATGATCTTTTTGACTAATTAGCACAAGTTTGTTCCCAGTAAAATCGACTCTTGTTTCTGGGAGAATGAGGCTTTCTTTTTCCAGTGTATCCATCCACTTTTGATCAGCTGAAAGAAAGGCATCAGCAGGAGCTCCTTGTTGAATTTGCTGTGCAAGAGTTCCGGAACTACCATAATTGAAAGAGACATCGATGTTTGAATACTCATCTTCAAAAGCTTTTTCTATTTCTGTCATGGCATCTGTTAAGCTTGCTGCAGTTGAAATTAATAATTCAGTATTATCTTGCTGATTCGTATTTTCTGTTGGTGTGTCATCACTTGCTTCTTGATTATTACATCCCACACCAACGATAAGAATTAGTATAAAAATCATACCAATCTTCCATTTGTTTTTCATCTAAAAATCCTCCCTGGTAAGTTAAGTTAGCGATATCTAAATAGATTTAAATTGTGAGAAAGTCTATTTGGAACGCCGTTAAATATATCTAAATATAAATAGTTATAATTAGATATATTAAGTATAATTCTGAAAGTTGCTTCCGTAAATGATAAAATAAGAACAAAAGATGAATTCTCGGAGGAAATGTCATGCCATTAGAAGAATCTTATACAACGGAACAAATAGCGCAAATATTAAAAGTCTCTAAACTAACGGTCTATGATTTGATTAAGAAGGGAAAACTTCCTGCCTACAGAGTGGGTAGACAAATGCGAGTGGATGCATCAGATTTAGAGAAGTATAAGAATAAAGCGAAGGGAATTCCTTTACCTGAGCAAACTTCTGGAGCAGAGACAAATGCTAGTCTTAGTCAATCTTCCGTTCGCTCTATTATTATTAGCGGTCAAGACAATAGCTTGGATTTGTTGACGAAATACATTGAGAGGGAATCCGCACAGTTTCGTCCGCTCCGATCCTATGTGGGGAGTTTGGAAAGTTTAATTTCTATGTATAAAGGTGAAGCAGATATTGTAAGCACCCATTTGTTTGACGGTGATACTGGCGAGTACAATATCCCTTATATTAGGAGAATTCTTGTAAGTAATTCTTTTATTGTCGTTAATTTGATTTGCCGTAATGCTGGGTTTTACGTTGCAAAGGGCAATCCAAAAAACATAAGAGATTTTCATGATTTACTTCGAAGTGATGTGAGGATCATTAATAGGGAAAAAGGTTCTGGTGCGAGGATTTTACTTGATGAGAAATTAAGAGGTGCCGGAATAAGTAGGGAGCAGATTCGAGGTTATGGAGACGAAGAAACGAGCCATCTAGGGGTTGCTGGTGTTGTTTCGAAGCAGCATGCAGATGTTGGAGTAGGAATTGAAAAGGTAGCCCATTTTGTTGGACTTGATTTCGTACCGCTCACTAAAGAGAGATATGATCTCGTGATGCTGAAAACTGAAGCTAATCATCCATTAATTTCGTCGATATTAAAAATTCTGCAGTCTTCTAATTTGAAGGAGGAACTGCAATCGATTGGTTATGATGTGTCGTGTACAGGGAAAATTATCTATGAACAGTAGGAGGGTTCGTTTAGTGTGATGTTATGGCTATGCTATACTAAACTGGAAGCTGATCCAAGGAGGTCAATAAATGTTATCAGATAGAGAACAAACGCTTTTAAACAGTATTAAAGACTGGGAACAGAGTTTGTATCAATATGAAACAAATGATTTCGTCTTAGCCTATGAAAAATATGTTGAGCGGGCGTTTGCACTCCTTCCTGAGCAAACGCAGCAGGAATTCTTTTCTGTTGTCGATACATGGCTTTTTCATTTACATGCCCTCATCCAAGGTAGTCAAATCCAGCACGATGCGAAGGAAAGAATTTTATCTGCAGGGCGCGTATTCAATGAAAATATTCAGCAGCTTGAGGATTTGAGGCAGTTAACCATCGCTCAATTGCAATACATAGCGCAGCAGCAAATTGCGCGTCACCGATTATATTCGTTTGCACAAGGGGGATTATCAGGAACTGGAGGACCTATTCTTCTTGGTACAGATATTCCCGCGATAGCGGTCATTAATATTCGTTCTGTCCAGTTAATTGCAATGACTTATGGTTATGAGGTAAACCGTCCGTTTGAAATGATGACATCGTTAAAAGTCTTTCATGCAGCTACTCTCCCAGCAAGATTGCAAGGACAGGGGTGGGATAAATTGATGAATGAACTTCAATCGACAAACGAGTATTATTTTTATGAAGGCGAAGAGGATTTAACTGATTTTGCATGGCTTGAGCAGCCGTTAAGGCAAATCCTTAAAGCCGTAACGATTCTTCTGTTTAAAAATAAAAAAGTTCAGGGAATTCCTATTATTAGTATGGCGATTGGTGCAGGTACGAACTATCAGTTAACAAGAAAAGTCACTGATTTTACACATAAATATTATCAAATGCGGTTTCTAATGGAGAAGGAGAAAAACAGATGAGTACGATTGAACATAAAAAAGAAGCACCGGACAAAGTTAGATGTAAAGTTATAACGGTTAGTGATACGCGGACAAAGGAGACCGATAAGAGCGGGCAAACGATGATTCAATTACTGGAGGCGGCAGGTCATATAATTGTTGATTATACGATTGTGAAAGATGAGAGGGAGCCCATTCGCGATGCTGTTCTTCAGGGCTGTGAGACAGCAAATATTGATGTGATTTTAACAAATGGTGGGACGGGAATTGCGAAAAGAGATGTGACAATCGAAACGGTTCAAGAATTGTTTACAAAAGAAATCAGTGGCTTTGGTGAACTTTTTAGAATGTTGAGCTATCAAGAGGATATTGGTTCTGCAGCGATTCTATCCCGTGCTATTGCTGGTGTAGTTCAGAACAAGGCTGTCTTTTCTACACCAGGATCTACCGGAGCTGTTAAACTGGCGATGAACCGTTTAATTCTTCCTGAGATTGGTCATGTTGTCCGAGAACTTCATAAAGATCTTTAAAAGGGACAGCGTAAAGCCGCTGTCTTTTATTATGGGATAGGATTTATTTTTGAGGTCTTACCAACTTCTTGTTTCCTTTCGAAAGATAAGTCAACCGAAGGGGGGTGCACTGCAGGTTGACTTTATCGAAAGAACAGGCCTTTCTTAGTTTGTAAGGAAACCTGCTTCGAATTATCCTCACACGAACCATTTGAGCTTTAATTGTTCCTAATGCATCTGTTACTAGAATAGGCAGTTTTTTAATTATCTACTAACATCAACTCCCATTTCTCTTCGATAAGTTCTTTATTGGAAAGTATTCGCATTTGAGTTTTCTTTAATTTAAACCCAAACCTCTCATAAATTCTTCTTGCTGATTTTAGTTCACTATTCGTCCAAAGAATAAGATTTTCAAATCCTTTTTCTCTGCTAAAGTTAATAGCTGTTTCGACTAACTTCTGGCCGTACCCTGTACCGCGAACAATGGGGTCAACTAGAAATAAACCCAGTTGTGCAATAGTGTCATTAACCTTTTTAATACTGATGGAACCACTTTGTTTCCCATCAATTTCTAAAATGAAAATATCTTCGTTAGAAGCTGCCCGTTCAATAAAGCCATTAACATTTTCTTCTATAAACTTTCGAAAAGAAAGGTCGTATCCAAATTCGCTTTTATATAAATCATAATGAGAATTTACAATGTAGTCTTTATCTTCTAATCTATATTTACGTATCATTTTTTGCCTTTTACCCCCTTTTTTACATATTATTGATGTACCTTGCTGCCGATATCTTGATGGGTGCGGTACCACAGCCAAAGATCATTAATAATTGATGCAAGCTCCGCAATTTCACTATTAAGTTGGCAGGAACGTTCGAAATTCCCCTCATCAGAGAGAGCTGCTTGCTTTTGATTGATGATTTTTTCAAGTTCTGCAATTCTGTCCGGAATTTTCCCTCGTATTTTTTCCCAATTAAAAAGGATTGCTTGTTGATTTTCCACAGAGTAATCTTCCCAAGATTGACTGAGATGAGGGATTGGTATTCCTAAGCGGTTGTCTTGCCTAAAAAATTCATTCATACGACGCATGCCCCCAAAACGCTGCTTTTATTTACTATTAATCTATATTCTACAACACTTAAATAAAATCTTCCATCGGCTTAACATTTAGTGAAAATATTAATTTTTATACAAAATGAAGAATAAGTATTGAAATGTATCATGAATCTTGGTAAATTGGTTAACAAGGAAAAGAATAAAAATATAAACAAATGAATATTTATTCGTTTTTTAACGTTATAAATTCGTTTCTTAAGGGAGGACATCTTTTATGACAAATCAAAAAGTGGTATTAGCATACTCTGGAGGATTGGATACCTCTGTTGCGATTAAATGGTTGCAGGATCAAGGATATTCCGTTGTTGCATGCTGTTTGGATGTGGGGGAAGGCAAAGATTTAGATTTTATTAAGGAAAAAGCATTGCAAGTCGGAGCAGTAAGCTCCTATGTGATTGATGTAAAAGAAGAATTTGCTACTGAATATGCATTGGTGGCTCTTCAAGCACACGCGCTTTACGAAGGCAAGTATCCATTGGTTTCCGCTTTATCACGTCCACTTATTGCAAAGAAACTCGTTGAGATAGCTGAAAAGGAAATGGCAGTTGCTGTTGCTCATGGCTGTACCGGAAAAGGGAACGATCAAGTCCGCTTTGAAGTTGCGATTCATGCATTAAATCCGGAGCTTAAGGTTCTCGCACCAGTTCGTGAATGGAAGTGGTCACGTGAAGAGGAAATTGAATACGCGAAGCAAAACGGGATTCCAATTCCGGTCAATCTTGATAGCCCGTATTCGATTGACCAAAACCTTTGGGGGAGAAGCAATGAATGTGGGATTTTGGAAGATCCGTGGGCAGCTCCGCCTGAGGATGCTTATGAATTAACAACAGGTTTAGAATATACACCGGAATCTCCTGATTATGTTGAAATTGAGTTTGAACAAGGAGTGCCAGTTAAATTAAATGGTAAATCTTATCCACTTTCACAGCTAATATTAGAATTAAATATTCTTGCAGGCAAGCATGGGGTCGGTCGAATTGATCATGTGGAGAACCGTTTGGTGGGAATTAAATCACGCGAAGTTTATGAGTGCCCTGGCGCAATGACATTAATAAAAGCCCATAAAGAGCTGGAAGACTTAACGCTTGTGAAGGAAGTGGCTCATTTTAAGCCGATCATTGAAAAGAAAATAACAGAAGTAATTTATGAGGCGCTATGGTTTTCGCCGTTAACTTCTGCTTTATTGGCATTCCTAAAAGATACGCAAAAATTTGTGACAGGGACAGTAAGGGTGAAGCTTTTTAAAGGTCACGCTATTGTTGAAGGCAGAAAGTCTCCGTACTCCCTATATGATGAGAAATTAGCAACCTATACGAAAGAGGATGAATTTGACCACAGTGCCGCTGTTGGCTTCATTCAATTATATGGCTTACCAACAAAAGTACAAAGCATGGTGCAAAACAAGAAGGTGACAGTGTGAAGAAACTTTGGGGTGGAAGATTTACAAAAACAGCAGAAGAATGGGTAGATGAATTTGGAGCATCTATCTCGTTTGATCAGGAGCTCGTGTTAGAGGATTTGGACGGTAGTCTCGCTCATGTTGCCATGCTTTCGCAATGCGGAATTATTTCCGCTGATGATGCAACCCTTATTACAAAAGGGTTGCATTCCTTGAAGGAAAAAGCGGAAAACGAGCAATTGCAATATTCAGTGAAGCTGGAAGACATTCACTTAAATTTGGAGAGTCAGTTAACGGAAATGATCGGTCCAGTCGGTGGAAAGCTACATACGGGTAGAAGCAGAAATGATCAAGTAGCAACTGATATGCATCTTTATTTACGTAAACAGACAGAGAATATCATTGATCTCATTGAAGAAATGCAAGGAGCACTTCTAACCCAAGCAAAAGCCCACGTTGAAACAATCATGCCGGGGTATACTCATATGCAGAGAGCACAGCCAATCTCCTTTGCACACCATTTAATGGCGTATTTTTGGATGCTTGAACGGGACAAAGAGAGATACCAAGAATCTTTGAAAAGAATTAATCTCTCTCCACTCGGTGCAGGTGCTTTGGCAGGTACGACTTTTCCGATTGATCGGGAGCTTACAGCTGAACTGCTTGGTTTTAATGGGATATATGAAAATAGTTTAGACGCTGTCAGTGATCGCGATTTCATTTTGGAGTTTTTATCGGCTAGTTCCATCTTAATGATGCATCTCTCCCGCTTGGGGGAAGAAATAATTCTTTGGTCTTCCCAGGAATTTCGTTTCATTGAATTGGACGATGCTTTCTCAACAGGCAGCAGTATTATGCCTCAGAAGAAAAATCCGGATATGGCTGAATTAATCCGCGGCAAAACGGGGCGAGTCTACGGGAACCTAATGGGACTCCTTACCGTCTTAAAAGGACTTCCACTTGCTTATAATAAGGACATGCAAGAGGATAAAGAAGGCATGTTTGATACAGTAAAAACGGTGACAGGTTCGTTGAAGATTTTCGCTGGTATGATTGAAACGATGAAGGTACATCATGCACAAATGGAGTCTGCAACTAAAAATGATTTTTCAAATGCAACGGAATTGGCTGATTATTTATCTGGCAAAGGAATTCCCTTTAGGGAAAGTCATGAAATCGTTGGACAGCTTGTCTTAACATGTGTAAACAAACAATGCTATTTAGCTGATTTAACATTGGCGGAATTTAAAGAGGCGCATCCTCTATTCGAGTCTGATATTTATGAAGTGTTAAATCCGGTAACAGCAGTAAAGCGAAGAAATAGTGCTGGCGGGACTGGATTTGAGCAAATACGACTGGCATTGCAAAAGGCTGAGGCCAAATTAAAAGCACGCTAAAATGATTTAGCGTGCTTTTAGGCTGCCATTAAACGTTATTTCGCCTGCTCTGGCTGACGCGACAAACGTTTTTAATCAGCCTGAGGGTCATTATTTTTGAAGATCTCCACAATCTTTAAGCCTTATTCGTCTTTTTCAGTGCGGATGATCATGACATCACATGCTGCATGTCTCGCGATATGCTCTGAGACGCTGCCAATTAAAAATCTTTCGACAGCATTAAGTCCTGTCGCCCCACAAATAATTAAATCAACTTGATATTTTTTGGCAATGTCCTTTGGAATTTTTACTTTAGGAGATCCGTACTCAACAGTGAAGGTTACCTCTTTCACTCCAGCATTTAATGCTGTTTTTTTGTAGTTTTCCATAAGCTCTGTAGCAAACTTATCCGCTCTTTCAACAATAGTCCGGTCATATGCTTCTACTGTTGCAAATGTACGTGTATCGATAATATGTGCCAGAACAATTTTAGCATTGTTTCTTTTAGCGATTTCAATCGCTTTTTTAAATGCCCATTCTGCTTCAGTTGAACCATCAACTGCAACCAATATGTTCTTATAAGTGAGACTCATATTTATCTCCTCCTTTACCTTTATTATACAGCCCCCTTTTATGAATATCTGTAACAAAATTTCGAAAAATAATATTGTCAGTGAATCTTATAAGAGGGAGTTGAATTGAAGTGAAAAAAGAACCGAAAAAAGCTCTACACTTTGATTACGATGAGCAAGGAACTGAACAAGTTAGTGAACAGATTATGAACGCTTATAACAGCGGTGTTATCGATCAAGCGGATGGCCATTACGAGACATTAAAAGCTGAATCAGAGCAAGAAGATGAAACGAAGTAATCCTGTTTTTTTAGAATCGCTTTGTTAAAATTTAGTAATTCGCCCTTTTTATCATAGCCTAAGCTTCCAGCACGAAAAGGAGTCAAAGCCTGTTTTATTAACCATTTTGTTTGACAAAGCTTTCAGAAAAGGAGAGGTGCAAACATGGCACTTCTTCTTTTTAACTTATTTTACATTTACAATTGGCGCATCCTTATTATTAGTATTGTTCTCTGAAAAGAACTTTATTCTTTATCCTCTAAGGTGTATAGTAGAATCGGATTTGTGAAATATCAGGAGGGAAAAAGGATGCGAATTGGGGTACCGAAAGAGATTAAAAACAATGAAAATCGCGTTGCTATGACGCCGGCTGGCGTTGTTAATCTAGTAAACTATGGTCATGAGGTATATATTGAAACAGATGCTGGTCTCGGTTCAGGATTTACAGACTCAGATTATATGAATGCGGGAGCCACCATCGTAAGTACTGCAGAGGAAGCGTGGTCAAAGGAAATGGTCATGAAAGTGAAAGAGCCTCTTCCGTCTGAGTACACTTTCTTCCGTGAAGGGTTAATATTATTTACATATTTGCATTTGGCAGCTGAACCAGAGTTAACAAATGCTTTATTGGAAAAGAAGGTTGTTGCGATTGCATATGAGACGGTTCAACTTGCAAACAAGTCATTGCCGCTTTTAACACCAATGAGTGAAGTAGCTGGACGAATGGCTGCTCAAGTTGGGGCGCAATACTTAGAGAAGGTGAATGGTGGAAAAGGGATCCTACTTTCTGGAGTGCCTGGAGTAAAGAGAGCGAAAGTTACCGTTATTGGAGGAGGAGTAGCAGGGAAAAATGCTGCAAAGGTTGCTGTTGGTCTCGGTGCGAATGTGACGATCATTGACTTAAATCCAGAACGGCTTCGCCAATTAGATGATATTTTTGGCAGCGATGTGACTACGTTAATGTCGAATCCATATAATATTGCGGAAGCTGTAAAAGAATCCGATCTTGTTATTGGTGCCGTATTAATTCCTGGCGCTAAAGCTCCTAAACTCGTAACAGAGGAAATGATAGAGTCAATGTCACCGGGTTCAGTTGTCGTAGATATCGCGATTGACCAAGGTGGTATTTTCGAAACGACGGATCGCATTACAACACATGATAATCCTACTTATAATAAATATGATATCGTTCACTATGCGGTTGCTAATATGCCTGGTGCAGTGCCACGGACTTCAACGATTGCTTTAACGAATGTGACCGTCCCTTATGCACTTCAAATTGCCAATAAAGGATATCGCGAAGCATGCTTAAATAATGATGCATTATTAAAAGGAATTAACACATTAGATGGATTTGTTACCTATGAAGCAGTGGCATCATCCTTAGAATTAAATTATGTTCCGGTACGGGAGCTTCTTAATAAGTAACCATACTTATTTTATGAATAAGAGGATGATTTAGATGATTAACCTAAGTAATAAACCAACGATTGAGGGGAAAAAAGTGATTTTAAGGCCTTTTAAAGAGAAGGATTTTCCCCTCATAGAAGAGTGTGTAAAAGATCCAGAAGTCATCAAACTGACAGGAAGCAGTGCAAATTTTGATCAACAGTTATTTCATCATTGGTATCAAACAAGAAATGAGCAAAAAGATAGACTGGACCTTGCTGTGGAAGATAAACGACAAGCAAATTTAGTTGGTGAAGCAGTCATTAATTTATATGATCAAAAAAACCATAGCATGAATTTCAGGATACTAATAGGTCCAAGGGGGAGAAATCGAGGCCTTGGAACGGAAGCGACGCAGCTTATGATCGATTATATCTTTCAAAACACTGATTTAAACTTTTTAACATTAAGTGTATATGATTTCAATCCGAGGGCTAAACATGTGTATGAAAAAGTTGGCTTTGTCACGGAGAGTGTTGATCGAGGCGAGTTACAATTTGAAGGGGTAGCAATTGACTCTATTAATATGAAGCTGACTAGAGAAAATTGGCTGCTGCGAAGCTTTTAAAGACTTCTGTTATATTTGTTCTCATTTGAAGGATGAATGTGGTGATTTAGAAAATCATGTTTGCATCCGCTTTTGTATCAGTGCAGAATAGCTGCGCTGATTCTTTCAATGCTAGCAGAACTGAGTCAAAAACTGCATTCAATAGTCAAGGCAAAAGGATAGATAAAGAGGATGAAAAGAACCTGTTATCTATCCTTTCATTTGGCATAACTGATTTTAAAATCTATTTCGACTGCAAACAGTTTATGAAATAATTTGCAGCTCTTTTGGAAACTTAGTGAGAATTTCCACTCCGTTTTCTGTGATGACGACATCATCTTCGATGCGTACGCCAGCAACTCCTGGGACATAGATACCTGGTTCAATCGTAAAGACCATTCCCTTTTCTAGCAGGAGATCATTGGTTTCTGTTAAAGAAGGATATTCATGTACGCTAATTCCTAATCCATGTCCAAGTCGATGCGGGAAGTAATCTCCATACCCAGCCTTATCAATAGTACTGCGCGCAGCTAAATCAACCTCTGAACATTTAATCCCAGGTTTGCTAGCTGAGATTGCTGCTAACTGTGCTTTTAAGACAGTATCATATATCTCTTTTTGTTTGTCATTTATGTCTCCCAAAGCAACCGTTCTAGTGATGTCGGAACAATAACCATCGACGACAACCCCTAAATCAAAGAGAACGAGATCCCCTTTTTGAATTTTCGTGAGTCCTGGATTACCGTGTGGTGAGGCTCCGTTTGCACCTGTCAAAACCATTGTTGAAAAGGACATAGCTGTAACGCCTTTTTTCTTTAAGGCAAATTCAATTGCTGCTAGAACGTCCAATTCTGTTTTTCCTTCCTTGATTTCCGAACAGCCCACTTCAATTGCGTAATCGGCTAATGAACAGGCTTCACGAATAGTAGCAAGCTCTTTTTCATCTTTTATTAGTCGCAGCGTTCTTAGCTTATTTTCAGCAGAGATAAATTGACCGTTGGAAAAGAGCTCAGATAGGATCTCAAATCTTTCCACATTGAGATGTTCTTTTTCAATGGCAATTCGGGTGATCTTCTCAATTCGTTTATAGACAGCATGTTTGACAAGCTCCCACGGATTTTCAATATCACTGTATCCGATGATTTCATGACTCCATCCTGTCTTTTTGGCATCCTCTTTTTCCATCGCTGGACAAATTAAGAATGGCTCCGCATCCTGAAAAACAGCGACTCCAAGCAATCTCTCATGCGGCTCACTATAAAATTGACTTAAATAAAAAACGCTTTCTGTTGAAGTAAGAAAGGAAAATTGAATATCTTCTTCTTTCATCCACTCAGAAAGTTTAAGTATACGCTCCATGAAAACATCTCCCTTATTTTGGTCTAATTTAAAGTTAGCAACTTCGAAGGGGATTGTAAACTTTTTCGAGTAAATAATTGAGCTCAACTGAAACACTTTAAATGTGTTTGTTATGTATGGCTATGAGCTAGTTGTGCTTTTTCTCATTTTACACATGTCACTTGCTTGATAATTATTCTGCAAGAGTCTTTCATATAGTGGAAGTTCTAACGATTTTTACGGCATTATGCTTAAAAGGGGAAGGTGTGTGGAATACTTGCTGTTATTTTGCTAGTCTTTTTTAGCATGAATATTGTTCTTATCAGCAAAGTTCATTTTAAAAATCAAGAATAGCCTATAAATTTTTAAAGAGCAGCAGGAATGAACCGATATTTGTTGAAATTAGAGTAGATGGATAATAAGGAAGGAGAGAGTATGAATGAAGATTTCCTACCACGGACATGCAGTAGTTAAAGTTGAAACGAGTGGCAAAACGATTTTAATTGATCCGTTTATTAACGGAAATGGTCTGACCGACTTAAAGGTGGATGAGTTAAACCCGGACTATATTATACTCACACATGGCCATAATGATCATGTAGGAGATACGGAAGAACTCGCACGAAAGAGCGGTGCTCTTATAATAGGCAGTCCAGAATTAGCAACATATTTCCACTGGAAAGGACTTAAAACGCATGGTATGAATATTGGCGGCAGTTATGAATTTGATTTTGGCAAAGTTAAATTTACACAAGCCTATCACTCAACTGGGTATGAAACAGCCGATCAACAAATTCTCTATTTGGGAATGCCGATGGGAGTTCTTTTAACGATTGATGGCAAAACGATTTATCATGCTGGCGATACCGCACTCTTTTCAGATATGAAGCTTATAGGTGAAAGACACCCAATTGAGTTGGCTTTCTTACCTATTGGTGATAATTATACGATGGGACCGGAGGATGCGGCATATGCAGCCCAGCTGCTTGGTGCTAAAACAGTTGTCCCTATTCATTACAATACTTTTCCGGTTATACGACAGGATCCATATCAATTTGTAAGCATGTTACCAAGTGAGCAAGGCAAGGTGCTTGAGCCTGGACAAGGGATAAAGTGGTAAAATGAAGCGTAGCTGAACTGCTACGCTTCAGTTTGTCGACAAAAGGGGTTCGGAATGGTCACATTCCGAACCCCTTTTAATGATTTTCTTAAGTTTTTCCCTATTTTGAGGTATTTTGACCTCTTCTTAATCTCATCTACTAGGCCATTTCTGG
>NZ_JARGEJ010000160.1:0-639 GCF_029211245.1 Robertmurraya sp. DFI.2.37
ACCCTCTACTATTTCTGTCTTCTTAATGATCACTTCTTCAAATCCAGGTAAAAATATGTTAGAATTCATCATGCACGTATCCCCACTCTATACTTGTTTCTCGACAATTCAAGTATAAATGAATGGGGGATATCGTGCTCTTTTTTTTGCACAGTAATTGTGTAATAACCCCAACAAATATTATAGAACCTAAATAAAAAACGCAATACTTCGTTCTTATTGAAACGAAATACTGCGTTACATATGTATTGGAGCGGGTGATGGGAATCGAACCCACGACAACAGCTTGGAAGGCTGTGGTTTTACCATTAAACTACACCCGCATTTTTATTGTAATTATACTAAATTCTTTCTTCCCCTGTTCGGGCCTTACATGCCTCCAACTCTTCTCGCCTTTTCTTTGGAGCTCTATCGTCGAAGCAACTCGTTGCTCATTCATGGATGCTTTGCTCGTGGCTGTGGTTTTACCATTAAACTACACCCGCATTTTTATTGTAATTATACTAAATTCCTTCTTCCCCTGTTCGGGCCTTACATGCCTCCAACTCTTCTCGCCTTTTCTTTGGAGCTCTATCGTCGAGGCAACTCGTCGTTCATTCATGGATGCTTTGCTCGTGGCTGTGGTTTTACCATTAAACT
>NZ_JARGEJ010000161.1:0-639 GCF_029211245.1 Robertmurraya sp. DFI.2.37
TTGTCTATTTCCAATGTGCTCATGCCTGCATGGATCTCACGTTCTACAAGGTCTAGCACTCCGGTATTGACAATACCGCTACGGCGTATTCCTTCAATCTGTTCCGGTGTCTTGATCAGTTCACGTGAAGGTACTAAATGACCTCTATCTTGATAATAGAGAACCTTTTTATCTAACTCTGTGAGTTCCATACCTTTGGGAACTCTCCAGTTTATTTTATTTCTTTTCATATCAAAGGATTAATTGACTTACAAAGTTAGAGGAAATATTTGTAAAAATGGCTCATCCGGCAATAAATATCTTCATAAAAAGAGAATTTACATGAAATTTGACAGAAACAAATGTTAAATAATCATGTCTTTTACATGAATTTTATGTAGGAGAGTCTATTTTATTTTAATAAAAGGTTATATTTACCGCAAAAAACTAAGCATTCTATTATTAACTTCTTTAATTGAACATCAAAATGGATAAACATCAAATTGGAGTAAACGCAGGAAAAGTTTGGAAACTGCTGAATGACAATAAACGGTGGAGTTATTGTGATTTAAAAAGAGCTTCAGAATTGTCTGACAGAGATTTGAATGCAGCTATAGGTTGGCTGGCCAGAGAGAATAAAATAGACTTTGAATGTTCTAA
>NZ_JARGEJ010000162.1:0-638 GCF_029211245.1 Robertmurraya sp. DFI.2.37
TCCAAAATCTTCCATTAAGCAAACCCGGATGATAGCCCCTATCTGTTTGGCTGGCTTGTCTATATATTGCTCAAACTTCTTTTGTATCTTTTGCGCCACCTGTACGGCTATTTCCGGGTGTAACTGTACGGCGTTCACTACACGCTTAACATATCCTTTGTCACTTTTGGAGAACCTCGAAATAGTGGTTGTTATGTAGATGATCGCCTGTTTGGCGCTTTCGTATTCCAATAGCTTTTGTTGTTCGGTTTGCCTTGTGTAAACGTAAAATTTGTATTCGGTCACTTCCTTGCCTTTGTAGCTCTTTGGTTCGAACTCGAAATATAAATCGCATTGTCCGGCATTGTACAACTCCCGGAGTTCCTTTTGCGGATCGTCAAGTACACGCCTTTTGAAATCGCATCCCCGTTTGTATTTCTTTTCCAACATGAACATTTCCCGGAGCTTTTCGACTGTGTAGAAGAAGAACCCGGCGTTTCGGTATTGGCAGCACAGTTCGTAAAACCTTTGCGAGAATGTGCTTTTGAGTGCGATTGCTACCGTCATGGAGTAACTCGTGAAGTTTTGGGCGAGTTCCACGTAATAGGGTAGTACCTCTTTGGAAACTTGCACCTCAAAAATAAATCGTATTTTGAGGT
>NZ_JARGEJ010000163.1:0-629 GCF_029211245.1 Robertmurraya sp. DFI.2.37
AACGGTTATTACGTGGAAGCCCGGAGCGGAACAGAATACAAGGCAAGCGAGATAGGGAAAGATTATACGCTTGCCCACATCGAGAAGACACAGAAAAAATTGAAGTATAACTCAATCAGCAGGAATTATGGAAACACCCTCAAACCCAAAAACGGAGGATTACACCTATAAGCAGGGACAGTACAGTCCCCGAAAGAAAAAGGACACCACACCCAAAGTAAATCCGCAGCTTGCGGTAGAACTTGTGTTTCAAGAATTGAAGCGTGTAGAAGCCTATACAAGACGCATAGAAGATGCAACAGCCAAAAAGGTGGAAATAGACATGGGGAGTCTTGAAAGTGCCGAAAATCGCCTAAAAAGCGTATTGGCGGACTTTGAACGGCAGGGAAACAGAATGAAAAACGGCAGCTATGTGGACAAGAAAGTTTCAATGTACTCAATCCTTTGTGCTGTTTTTTCCCTATTGTTCGCCTGTCTGATGTGTTATCTGTGGGTGGATGCAGCCAAGGACAGGGATAACTACAAGAGGTATTATGAGTATTTTCAAGAGATGGATAAACAAAAAAGCGGAGAGTAGTATTCTCCGCTTTTTTGTTTATAATGTTTTTAATCGTTTGGTTATATTGCAT
>NZ_JARGEJ010000164.1:0-621 GCF_029211245.1 Robertmurraya sp. DFI.2.37
TCTCGAACAGGCGTTTCACAACGCCGCCCGTCACAAAACTCGCCGAAGCGAAGTAATAGAGTACGGCTCCCATTTGGAGGCGAACCTATTACAGCTCCAGCGTGAACTTATCACCGGTACTTACCGCACCTCCGAGTACAAGACTTTTATCATTTACGAGCCTAAAGAGCGGAAGATATTCAAACTGCCATTCCGTGATCGTGTCGTTCATTGGGCTATCATGCAGGTGATTGAACCGATATGGCTCTCCAATTTCACCCGTGATACCTATTCCTGTATCCGTGGACGTGGTATTCACCCTCTTTTATACAAGCTCCGCCGTGATTTGAAAGCGGATCCGGAGGGAACCCGGTACTGCCTGAAAATCGATGTGCGCAAATTTTATCCGAGTATAGACCACGAGATCATGAAACAGGTAATCCGCCGAAAGCTGAAAGATGCCCGGCTGCTTGCTTTGCTTGACGGTATCGTGGACTCGGCAGAGAACGGAGTGCCTATTGGAAATTATTTATCCCAATTCTTTGCTAACCTTTATTTATCCGAACTGGATCATATCATGAAAGAAGAAATGGGCATCCGGTACTATTACCGCTTTGCCGATGATATTGTCCTACTGGATGG
>NZ_JARGEJ010000165.1:0-599 GCF_029211245.1 Robertmurraya sp. DFI.2.37
GATTTAAAAGGGTCCAGTTTACTAGGTCTTTTCTTACTAGCCTTCTTATTAGGTAATTGATCTTTTCTAGTGTATTTACGAATTGTCTTTGGATCAAAGCCAGTCTTGTCAGCTATAGCTTTGATTGTCCAACCTTTTTGAAATAGTTCTCTTATCATAAAAAATTCCCCAATCTTGACCATCGTTTCGCCACTCCATCATTATGTAGTTTTGAAACCATTGTCCGTTATTTTGAGGGAATTTTAAACCGTTATTATTAGGGATTTTAACACCGTTGCTTACACCCTCCTTCTACAATTTTTTACATCTATAATTTCCACTATATATTAATTTAAATTTTATTTAATAATATCATCTGGACAAAAAATTCATTTACACAAAGAGTAGAAAAATAAACAAAAGAAACTTAAGCAAGCTTAAGTTTCTTTTGTTTATAGTTTTTTACAATTTTCTTAGAGATTATTGTTATATTCTCAACTTTCGCAGACCAAATCAGGCAGGTAAGCCCTAATATAACCGGGTAAACCTGTAACCCATTGTGATAGTTGATTTTTAAGTAATTGCTGTGTTTGTTTATTCGTTTTCTTCAAGACATCTTG
>NZ_JARGEJ010000166.1:0-598 GCF_029211245.1 Robertmurraya sp. DFI.2.37
TCTCCTAACGTCGAAAAAGACAGAGGAAAGCTATTTTCTCCTAACGTCGAAAAAGACAGAGGAAAGCTATTTTCTCCTAACGTCGAAAAAGACAGAGGAAAGCTATTTTCTCCTAACGTCGAAAAAGACAGAGGAAAGCTATTTTCTCCTAACGTCGAAAAAGCTTTGGTCCGGTAGTTCAGTTGGTTAGAATGCCTGCCTGTCACGCAGGAGGTCGCGGGTTCGAGTCCCGTCCGGACCGCCATTTACATATATTCACCGAATTGAAGCTCGTTGTAGGAATAGAATATTATTATGGCTCAGTAGCTCAGTCGGTAGAGCACGGTGAATAAGCTACAAGAAAAGGCAGCAGCGTACTCATCGAGCAAAGACTTGAATAAGCTTTCTGAGATGAGGACGAAGGACAACGGAAAGATTTGCTGTAGGAACAGAATATTATTATGGCTCAGTAGCTCAGTCGGTAGAGCACGATGAATAAGCTACAAGAAAAGGCAGCAGCGTACTCATCGAGCAACGACTTGAATAAGCTTTCTGAGATGAGGACGAAGGACAACGGAAAGATTTGCTGTAGGAACAGAATATTATTATGGCTCAGTAG
>NZ_JARGEJ010000167.1:0-598 GCF_029211245.1 Robertmurraya sp. DFI.2.37
TGAATATTCAATCGCCAATACTGTTACTGTTTTCTTCTTCATATCTAAATTGTTTATAGTCATATCCAGCTATTTCCGTTGAAAATCAAAAATGGCTTTCTGTAGCTCTTCACTATTTTTGGGTATATGTGTTTCATCAATATGACAATAGCAATATTTGCTGCCGTAACTGCACACGTTGAATGTATTGTTCAGAGTCTCGCCATATTCCCACCGTGCATTCGGATTCGGTATCCTACCTTCCTGGAGCCACTGCCACTCTGTTTTCATGAGTTCACGAAAAGCGATGGCTTTTTTTCTCTTCTCTTCCCTTTTCTTTGATGCTTGATTGTATTCTTTGCGATTTAGCTTGATTATTTCTCTCGCTGCATCCGCGTTCTCATGCACTTCAGAAGTTTTGTAATACGTTGCTTTCTGGGCATGATGACAATTAGTCCAGCGTTCGTTTCCTATCGCATCTGCGTTAGGTACATAACCCTCTTTTGCCCATTGTAATGCCGTTAATGCTTCCATATTGCTCCCTTTCTGTTATATATTATTTAAGTTCGAAGATTCTGTTGATGGTGTCAGCTAATTTATCATTGATGATTTTCGAGTT
>NZ_JARGEJ010000168.1:0-595 GCF_029211245.1 Robertmurraya sp. DFI.2.37
GTGAATCTCTTTTCCAAAGCCATGACGGTATATGTAAGGTAACACAGCGTTGCGTCGGCTATCTGACCATTAAAGTCACAACCTTGATAACCTCCTAATCCGAGATATTGCTTAGTCTCCTTGTTCATCACCTCTATGTTCCATCTAATCTGATACACTTCAAAGGCTTTTACGAAAGACATCGTTGTATCCGTGGTGAGCAGAACGTTCCATGCGGAGTTTCTACCATACTTGATGAGGAAGATTCTGATAGGTATATCTCCTAAGTTGCCGTTGAGCTGAATATATCGACATTTGTATTTACGACAGTTCTTTCCTCGTTCACGTTCATAGGTGGCAATGAGTTCTGCAGCATTTTTCTTTTTGCCCGATATAGTGTATTTTGTCTTTCCCATTTTTGCAAGTCCAACAAAGTGCATTGCCCCTTTACCTATGCTTCTAACACATGTCATAAGTTGCTCGCAGGTGAACCAACTATCGGTAATCACATACTTCGCATGTAACCCCATCTTCCATCCACGGCGAAGCATATCCATGGCAACTTCCAGCTTAGACATCTTACACTCTTGAAAGCGCTTATAATCAGGATTGCCGG
>NZ_JARGEJ010000169.1:0-592 GCF_029211245.1 Robertmurraya sp. DFI.2.37
ATTTCGTCAAGTAACTCAGCATCCTGAAGGAACTGCGTATGGAAAATTTCATGATGCTTACTATTCACCTGCTGGGAAGACAGGAACGGCACAAGCCGAAGTTCCATAAACTTCGGCTGTTTCCTTGAATGTTTTCCCCTTGATACTGCGAATCTTTATCGCTTGGTTAAACTCAATGGATAGTCGTTGATACCGCTCAATAACAGGATTCTCTTCCGCAAATCTTTTCCCACATTTACAGGCAAAACGACGTTTTCTGTAAAATATCCATGTGTGACGCTCAAAAAGCTTTAAATGCTTAATTTTTTGAATTCGATAGTCATGTACCTTAGACGTTAATGCCCCACAATTCACGCAGGAATGTTCTTTTACAGGAATCTCCACATAGAAACAATACTTACCCTCTACTATTTCTGTCTTATTAATGATCACTTCTTCAAATCCAGGTAAAAATATGTTAGTATTCATCATGCACGTATCCCCACTCTATACTTGTTTCTCGACAATTCAAGTATAAATGAATGGGTGATATCGTGCTCTTTTTTTTGCACAGTAATTGTGTAATAACCCAACAAATATTATAGAACCTTTT